>NZ_JBSFKD010000008.1:0-248147 GCF_053598395.1 Streptomyces sp. NPDC001135
GGCTTATGACGGATCGCGCGCGGCCCCGCGGGGAGTTCCCGCGGGGCGCCGCTTTTTTGGTGGTGTGTCAGACCTTGGCCGCTACGGCGTCAGGCCTTGCGTGCCCGCGTCGTCTTCTTCGCGGGCGTCGCCTTCTTCGTGGCCGCGGCGGCCTTCTTCGTGGCCGCGGCGGCCTTCTTCGTGGCCGTGTTGTTGGCCCTGGCCGTCACCGTCTTCTTCGCCACCGCCGTCGCCGCGGCCGTCTTCCTGGCCGCGGTCGCACGCGGCGCCGTCACCGGGTCCGCGTCGCTGATGCGGTCGGCGCCGAGGATCTCGCGCAGGAACTTGCCGGTGTGGCTGGCCGGCACCCCGGCGACCTCCTCGGGCGTACCCTCGGCGACCACGAGGCCACCGCCGGCACCGCCCTCGGGACCCATGTCCACGATCCAGTCGGCGGTCTTGATCACGTCGAGGTTGTGCTCGATGACGATGACCGTGTTGCCCTTGTCGACCAGGCCGCCGAGGACCGTCAGCAGCTTGCTGATGTCCTCGAAGTGCAGACCGGTGGTCGGCTCGTCCAGGACGTAGACCGTACGCCCGGTGGAGCGCTTCTGCAGTTCGCTGGCCAGCTTCACGCGCTGCGCCTCACCGCCGGAGAGGGTGGTGGCGGACTGGCCGAGGCGGACGTAGCCGAGGCCGACGTCCTTCAGCGTCCTCAGGTGCCGGGAGATGGCCGGGACTGCCTCGAAGAAGTCGGTGGCCTCCTCGATCGGCATGTTCAGGACGTCGGCGATGGACTTGCCCTTGTAGTGGACCTCCAGGGTCTCCCGGTTGTACCGGGCGCCGTGGCAGACCTCGCACGGGACGTAGACGTCCGGGAGGAAGTTCATCTCGATCTTGATCGTGCCGTCGCCCGCGCAGTTCTCGCAGCGGCCGCCCTTGACGTTGAAGGAGAAGCGGCCCGGCTGGTAGCCGCGGACCTTCGCCTCGGTGGTCTCGGCGAACAGCTTGCGGATGTGGTCGAAGACTCCGGTGTACGTCGCCGGGTTGGACCGCGGGGTGCGGCCGATCGGCGACTGGTCGACGTGCACGACCTTGTCGACCAGGTCGTCGCCGTCCACGCGCGTGTGCCGTCCGGGGACGTTCCGCGCGCCGTTCAGCTCGCGGGCCAGGTGCGTGTAGAGGATGTCGTTGACCAGCGTGGACTTGCCGGATCCGGAGACGCCCGTGACGGCCGTGAACACACCCAGCGGGAAGGACACGTCGATGTCCTGCAGGTTGTTCTCGCGGGCGCCGTGCACCGTGAGCCGCCGGGACGGGTCGCGGGGACGGCGGACGTCGGGCAGCGGGATCGCCTTGCGGCCGGAGAGGTACGCGCCGGTCTGCGACTCGGTGTTGGCGAGCAGCTCCTTCAGCGAGCCGCTGTGCACGACCTTGCCGCCGTGCTCGCCGGCGCCTGGACCGATGTCCACCACCCAGTCGGCGACCTTGATGGTGTCCTCGTCGTGCTCGACGACGATGAGCGTGTTGCCCATGTCACGCAGCCGGACCAGGGTCTCGATCAGCCGGTGGTTGTCCCGCTGGTGCAGACCGATGGACGGCTCGTCCAGGACGTACAGGACGCCGACGAGACCGGAGCCGATCTGGGTGGCCAGGCGGATGCGCTGAGCCTCGCCGCCGGAGAGTGTGCCGGCCGCGCGGTTCAGCGAGAGGTAGTCCAGGCCGACGTCGACCAGGAAGCGCAGCCGTTCGTTGACCTCCTTCAGCACCCGCTCGGCGATCTTCTTGTCGCGGGCGTTCAGCTTCAGCCGGCCCAGGAAGTCCGCGCAGTCGCTGATCGACATCCCGGAGACCTCGGCGATCGACTTCTCCATGATCGTGACCGCGAGGACGATCGGCTTCAGGCGCGTGCCCTCACAGCTCGGGCAGGGCACCTCGCGCATGTAGCCCTCGAAGCGCTCGCGGCTGGCGTCGCTCTCGGCCTCGCTGTGGCGGCGCTTCACGAACGGCACCGCGCCCTCGAAAGGCGTGGTGTAGACCCGCTCGCGTCCGTACCGGTTGCGGTAGCGGACCTCGATCTGGGTCTTGTGGCCGTACAGCAGGGCCTTCTTCGCGCGCTGGGGCAGGCCCGCGAACGGGATGTCCGTACGGAAGCCGAGGGCGTCCGCGAGAGCGCCGATCAGACGGCCGAAGTAGTCCTTGGTGTGCCCGTGCGACCAGGGGTGGATGGCGCCTTCGTCCAGGGACTTGTCGGGGTCCGGGACGATCAGCTCCGGGTCGACCTCCATGCGCGTGCCGATGCCGGTGCAGTCGGGGCAGGCGCCGAAGGGCGAGTTGAAGGAGAAGGAGCGGGGCTCCAGTTCTTCGAAGGACAGGTCGTCGTACGGGCAGTACAGGTGCTCGGAGTACATGCGCTCGCGCTCGGGGTCGTCCTCCGGGAGGTCGACGAAGTCGAGCACGATCATGCCGCCGGACAGGCCGAGGGCGGTCTCCACGGAGTCGGTGAGGCGGCGCTTGGCGGACTCCTTCACCGTGAGGCGGTCCACGACCACCTCGATGGTGTGCTTCTCCTGCTTCTTCAGCGTCGGCGGGTCGGAGAGCTGGACGGTCTGGCCGTCCACGCGCGCACGGGAGTAGCCCTTGGTCTGCAGGTCGGCGAAGAGGTCGACGAACTCGCCCTTGCGCTCGCGCACGAGCGGCGACAGCACCTGGAAGCGGCTCCCCTCCGGCAGTTCCAGGACCTTGTCCACGATGGCCTGCGGCGACTGGCGCGAGATCGGACGGCCGCACTCGGGGCAGTGCGGCTTGCCGATGCGCGCGAAGAGCAGGCGCAGGTAGTCGTAGACCTCGGTGATGGTGCCCACCGTCGAGCGCGGGTTGCGCGAGGTCGACTTCTGGTCGATGGAGACCGCCGGGGACAGGCCCTCGATGAAGTCCACGTCCGGCTTGTCCATCTGGCCGAGGAACTGCCGGGCGTACGAGGAGAGCGACTCCACGTAGCGGCGCTGGCCCTCCGCGAAGATCGTGTCGAAGGCCAGGGAGGACTTGCCCGACCCGGACAGGCCCGTGAAGACGATGAGCGAGTCACGAGGCAGGTCGAGCGAGACATTCTTCAGGTTGTGCTCGCGCGCGCCACGGACGATGAGACGGTCGGCCACGCCGGTCCGCACCTTTCTTGAGAGAAGTGACAGGGGCGGGGCCCCCGTGCTTCTTCAGACTAGGGGGAGCCACTGACAACGCCGGTCGGATTGCCCGATTGCATAACAACCCCCGGCCATCCAGCATGCCCGACGTCGCCTCCGACGATATAGCACGTGCTTTCGATTTGCGGACGTGCTTCACCACCTTCACCCGAAGGTGTGGCGGGGCTAATGTCAGGCCCATGATTGATCACGCTCATGACCTGGCATGTGTACGCGACGCGACCGAACGGCTCCTGAGAGCGGTCGCCGAACTGGACAACGCATCGCTCGCCGAGCCGTCACGGCTTCCGGGCTGGACTCGCGGCCATGTCCTCGCCCACCTCGCCCGCAACGCGGACGCGCTCGTGAACGTTCTCGAGGGCCGGCCCATGTACGCGAGCGCCGAGGCGCGGGACGCCGACATCGAGCGGGACGCCCCCCGCCCCCTCGACGACCAGCTCGCGGACCTGCGCGAGACGGCGGCCCGCTTCCAGGCGGTGGGGGACGCCCCCGCGGACTGGACGCGCACGGTGGAGCTGCGCAACGGGGTCACCGACTCCGCGTCCCGCGTGCCGTTCCGCAGGTGGGTCGAGGTCGGTCTGCACCATGTGGATCTCGGTATCGGGTACGAGCTGGAGGATCTTCCGGCCGAGTTCACGCAGCGGGAGATCGGATTCCTCGTGGAGCGCTTCTTTGGGCATCCCGAGGTCCCCGCGACCCGCGTCACGGACGGCACGCACGCGTGGAGCACGGGACGCGAGGCGGCCGAGCCCGAGGTGACGGTCCACGGCGCTCCGGCGGACCTGCTGGGCTGGCTCGCCGGACGTCGCGAGGGGGCCGCGCTCAAGGCGACCGGCGGCGCACTGCCGAAGCTGCCGCCGCTGTAGCGCGACAACGGTCCGCCGGGCACTCCCCCGCTATAGGCTGATCGCCATGACGTACAGCGGAGAGGTCAAGGTCGGCGGACCGGCCGACGTGCACGAGCTGAAAGACCTGATGATCACGAAGATCGCGGTCGGCCCGATGGACAACAACGCCTATCTGCTGCGCTGCCGGGCCACCGACGAACAGCTCCTGATCGACGCCGCCAACGAGGCGCAGACACTCCTCGGCATGATCGGTGACGACGGCATCGCATCCGTGGTCACCACGCATCGGCACGGCGACCACTGGCAGGCACTCGCCGAGGTCGTCGCCGCGACGGGCGCGCGTACGTACGCCGGCCGGGAGGACGCTCCCGGCATCCCGGTGCCCACCGATGTTCTCGTGGACGACGGCGACGTCGTCAGGGTCGGGCGTG
Organism: Streptomyces sp. NPDC001135; assembly: GCF_053598395.1. NCBI lineage: Bacteria > Bacillati > Actinomycetota > Actinomycetes > Kitasatosporales > Streptomycetaceae > Streptomyces > Streptomyces sp. NPDC001135. The sequence goes on from NZ_JBSFKD010000008.1 coordinate 4,462, forward strand.
TCGAGCTCACCGCGCGGCATCTCGTGGGGCACACCCCGGGCTCGATCGCGCTGGTCTACGACGACCCGCACGGCCACCCGCACGTCTTCACCGGTGACTGCCTCTTCCCGGGAGGTCCTGGAAAGACGACGAATCCGGCGGACTTCACAAGTCTGATGGACGGTCTGGAAGAGAAGGTCTTCGGTCCGCTGCCCGACGAAACGTGGATCTACCCGGGCCACGGAAACGACACCACGGTCGGCGACGAACGACCGCACCTGGCGGAGTGGAGATCCCGCGGCTGGTGAGGTGTCGGCACAGTTCCCCGTGCCGCTTTCGCGGGCGCGTACGCGCGGCGTTCACAGGACCGCAACACCCGTTCCCACTATGCGGACAGTTACGGTCATGACCTGGACAAACGTGGGGTTCGCTGCCAATCTCCCGCCATGTACCTCGCCCCCCGCACCGTGCGCCGTGCGCTGGCCGCCGCCACCGTAGCCCTGCTCGCCACCGCCGTCGGCTGTGCTCCGCAGCCCGAGGACAACGCGTCGGCAAGCCCGTCCGGATCGGCCGCGAAGAGCTGCGCCCAGGGCACGTTGGCCACCAGGACCTCCGGCAAGCTGACGATCGCGACGGACGAGCCGGCGTACGAGCCCTGGTTCAAGGACGACAAGCCGGCGAACGGCAAGGGCTTCGAGTCGGCGGTCGCCTACGCCGTGGCCCGGCAGCTGGGTTACGGCAAGGACGCGGTCGTGTGGCAGAGCGTGCCGTTCAACAAGGCGTTCGCGCCCGGTGTGAAGACCTTCGACTTCGACATCAACCAGGTGTCGATCAGCACCGAGCGCAAGAAGGCCGTCGACTTCTCCTCCGGCTACTACGACGTGCGCCAGGCCGTCATCGCCCTGAAGGGCAGCAAGGCCGCCGGAGCGACGAGCATCGCAGGCCTGAAGGGCCTCAAGCTGGGCGCCCAGGTGGGCACCACGAGCCTCGACTACATCACCGACGTGGTGAAGCCGAAGCAGGAGGCCGCGGTGTACGCCAAGAACGACCAGGCCAAGTCCGCCCTGAAGAACGGCCAGGTCGACGCCATCGTCGTGGACCTGCCGACCGCGTTCTACATCACCGCGGCCGAGGTGACGAACGCGAAGATCGTCGGCCAGTTCGAGAACCAGGGTGCCGCGCCCGAGCAGTTCGGGCTGGTGCTGGACAAGGGCAGCGCACTGACCTCGTGCGTGAGCGGCGCCGTGGACGCCCTGCGCAAGGACGGCACGTTGGGCAAGCTCGAGAAGCAATGGCTCTCCGACGCCGTCGACGCCCCGGTGCTCAAGTGACGGTCACCAAGGGCGAGTCGGCCCGGGAGGGGGCCGACGACAAGGGCGACATGACCGGTGCCGCCGCCGACGGTGACGGCTACGTACCCTCCGAACGGCGGCTGGAGCGCGAGCGCCACCAACGCGCGCGTGCCCGCCGCGCCACGGCCGTCGCGGCGCTCTCGACGCTGGTCACGGCCGTCGTGCTGTATCTGGTCGTGGTCGACGCGCCCGGTTGGCCGCGCACCAAGGAGACCTTCTTCGACGCGCACTACGCGCGCGAGGCGCTGCCGAAGGTCCTTGAAGGGCTGTGGCTGAACGTCCGGCTGCTCGCGGTCTGCGGCGTCGCCGTCCTGGTCCTGGGCATGCTGATCGCGATCGCGCGCACCCTGCGCGGTCCGGTCTTCTTCCCGCTGCGGGTGCTGGCGGCGGCGTACACCGACTTCTTCCGCGGCCTTCCGCTGATCATCAACCTGATGATCGTCGTCCTGGGCGTGCCGGCGCTGCGACTGCAGGGCGTGACGGTCGATCCGGTGCTGCTGGGCGGTACGGCGCTGACGCTGACGTACTCGGCGTACGTGGCCGAGGTGTTCCGGGCCGGGATCGAGTCGATCCACCCTTCACAGCACGCCGCGGCCCGCTCGCTGGGCCTCACCAGCCGGCAGGCCCTGCGCTACGTCGTCCTCCCCCAGGCGGTACGGCGTCAGGTTCCGCCGCTGCTCAACGACCTGGTGTCACTGCAGAAGGACACCGGCCTGGTCTCGATCGGGGGCGCGGTGGACGCCGTGCGGGCGGCCGACATCATCGTGGGCCGCAGCATGAACTACACGCCGTACATCGTCGCGGGGCTGGTGTTCGTGGCGCTGACCATTCCGATGACCCGCTTCACGGACTGGGTGACGGCCCGGATGGACCGGCAGCGGGCCCAGGGAGGAGCGCTATGAGTGACGCAGACACGCCTGTCCTGCGGATGGAGTCCGTCCGCAAGACCTTCGGCGCTTCCGTCGTCCTGCGGGACGTCGAACTGGAGGTCGCGCCGCACACGGTGACCGCCCTGATCGGCGCGTCCGGCTCGGGCAAGTCCACGCTGCTGCGCTGCGCCAACCTCCTGGAGGAGATCGACGACGGTGCGATCTGGCTGGACGGCGAGGAGATCACCGATCCCCGTGCCGACCAGGACGCGGTACGGCGGCGCATCGGTGTGGTCTTCCAGGCGTACAACCTGTTCCCGCACATGACCGTGCTGGACAACATCACGCTGGCGCCGCGCCGGGTGCACGGCGTCGCCCGCGCCGAGGCCGAGGAACGGGCCGGGCAGCTGCTGGAGCGCCTCGGACTGGCCGCCAAGGCCGATGCCTATCCCGACCGGCTCAGCGGCGGCCAGCAGCAGCGTGTGGCGATCGTGCGGGCGCTCGCCGTGCGGCCCCGGCTGTTGCTGCTGGACGAGATCACAGCGGCGCTCGACCCCGAACTCGTGGGCGAGGTGCTGGAGGTGGTGCGGGACCTGAAGGACGACGGCATGACCATGGTGCTGGCGACGCACGAGATGGGCTTCGCGCGGGACGTGGCCGACCAGGTTTGCTTTCTGGACGGTGGAGTCGTCCTGGAGCGCGGCCCCGCCGAGCAGGTCTTCGGCGACCCTCAGCAGGAGCGCACGCGGCGCTTCCTGCGGCGGATCGTGGAGGCGGGCCGGCTGTGACGGCGCAGGCCCACGCGTCGAGGCAGGCCCACGCGTCGACGCAGGCCTACGCGTCGGCTTGGGCCTACGCGTCGGCTTGGGCCGTGCCCACCAGTGCGGCCACGCGCTCCACGCCGAACACATAGCCCTGCACTCCGCATCCGGCGATCACGCCGTCGGCGCGCAGCGAGACGTAGGAGTGGTGCCGGAACGACTCACGCTGGTGGATGTTGGAGATGTGCACCTCCAGCACGGGCATGCCGTCGCAGGTGTTGAGCGCGTCCAGAATCGCGACGGACGTGTGGGAGTAGGCGCCGGGATTGATGATGATCCCGCAGTGGTTCAGGCGCGCCTCGTGGATCCAGTCGACCAGTTCGCCCTCGTGGTTGGACTGCCGGAAGTCCACCGTGCCGCCGTGCGCCGCCGCGGCCTTGGCGCACAGCGCCTCGACGTCCGCCAGCGTGTCCTTGCCGTAGATCTCGGGCTGGCGCTGGCCGAGCAGGTTCAGGTTGGGCCCGTTGAGGATCATGATCGGGGCGTTGGCCAGGGTGCGGGGCACGGTTCCTCCGGTCCGTTCGGGGCGGTACGTCGACGACCGCTGCTCGCACCCGGTCTATCACGGTGGCCGCAGCGCAGGGCGGGCCGTGTGCCCCGGCGACTTCGGCGCACGCCGCGGTCGCCCGATCACCACCGCGCGCCCCGTAACCGCCGATCACAGCGGGTAGTTGACGCGGCATGCAGCCTGTACACGCCGTAAGTGCCCCTTCGATGCCGAGACTCGCCGCCGCGTCGCTGGTGGGGACCGCGATCGAGTTCTACGACTTCTTCGTCTACGGGACAGCGGCGGCCCTGGTGCTGGGGCCGCTGTTCTTCCCGACGTTCTCGCCCGTCGCGGGGACCCTCGCGGCGTTCGGGACGTTCGGGGTGGGATTCGTGGCCCGTCCGCTCGGCTCGGTCCTGTTCGGGCATCTCGGCGACCGGCGCGGGCGGCGGCCGGTGCTCGTCGTCTCACTGCTGCTCACGGGCGCCTCGACGGTCGCGGTGGGCTGTGTGCCGTCGTACGGCACGATCGGCTTCGCCGCACCCGTACTGCTGCTCGTCCTGCGTTTCCTGCAGGGGCTGGGGCTCGGCGGGGAGTGGGGTGGAGCGGTGCTGCTGACCGCCGAGCACGCGCCGGCCACGCGACGCGCGCTGTGGTCGAGCTTCCCTCAGGTGGGGCCCGCGTTCGGTTTCGTGCTCGCCAACGGCGTGATGCTCGCCCTGTCGGCGGCACTGTCGGACGCGGAGTTCGCGCGGTGGGGGTGGCGGGTGCCGTTCTGGGCGGCCGGGGTGCTGGCCCTGGCCGGCCTGTGGCTGCGCTCGTCGCTCGCCGAAAGCCCCCGGTTCCTGGAGATCGACGACCACGCGCGCGTGCCGTTCGTCGAGGTCGTACGGCATCACGGGCGGCTGGTGCTGTTGACGGCCGGCGCGCTGGCCGTCGGGTACGCGGTGTTCTACGCGGTGACGACCTGGTCGCTGGCGTATGCGACGGAGCGGCTCGGGGTGAGCCGGACGGTGATGCTGACCTGTGTCATGGCCGCGGTGGTCGTGAAGGGGGCGCTCACGCCTGTGATGGCGCTGCTCGGCGACCGCTACGGGCGCCGGCCGATGTGTCTGACGGGGTGCTCGGCCTGCGCCCTGTGGATGCTCCCGATGGTGGCGCTGCTGGCCACCGGTGAGCCGTTGCTGATGTTCCTCGGCATTCTGGGTGCCCTGATCGCCTTCATCATCATGTTCGCGGTCATCGCCGCCTACCTGCCGGAACTGTACGAAGCGCGGGTGCGCTGCACGGGCGCCGCGGTGGGCTACAACCTCGGCGGGGTCCTCGGCGGCGCCCTCACCCCGATCGTGGCCACGGCGCTCGCGGAGCAGGGCGGACGGGTGCCGTGGGCCGTGGGCGTCTATCTGACGGGCGTCTCCCTGCTCAGTCTGGTGTGCTTCGCGCTGCTTCCGGAGACGCGGCCGGTACCGGTGCCGGCCGTGGAGCCGGCGACCAGCTGACCCGGTTCCTGCGCCGCTGCCCTATGGATTGATCGCCAGTTCCAGGTATGCCGCGAAGAGCACCAGGTGGACCCCTCCCTGCAGGGGTGTGGCCCGTCCCGGCACCACCGTCAGGGAGCTGACCACCACGGTCAGCGCGAGCAGCAGCATGTGTGTCGAGCCGAGACCGAGGACGAGCGGTCCGGACAGCCAGACGGAGGCGAGGGCGACGGCCGGGATGGTCAGGCCGATGCTGGCCATGGCCGAGCCGAGAGCGAGATTGAGGCTGGTCTGCACCCGGTCGCGGCGTGCGGAGCGCAGCGCGGCGATCGTCTCCGGCAACAGGACGAGCAGGGCGATGACCACACCGACGACGGCCTGGTGCAGTCCGGCCGCCGCCACGCCCGACTCGATGGTGGGCGACACGCCCTTGGCCAGGCCGACCACGCCGATCAGAGCCAGGCCGAGCAGACCGAGGCTGATCCAGGCGGTGCGCGGGGAGGGGGGTTGGGCGTGGTCGTCGGCGGTGATGACCTCGCCCTGCCGGGTGATCGGCAGGAAGTAGTCGCGGTGGCGCACTGTCTGGGTGGCCACGAACAGGCCGTACAGGATCAGTGAGGACAGCGCGGCGAAGGTCAGCTGCACCGTGGAGAACTCGGGTCCGGGCTTGCTGGTGGTGAAGGTCGGCAGGACCAGGCTGAGCGTGGCCAGCGTCGCCACGGTCGCCAGGGCGGCGCCGGTCCCCTCGGGGTTGAAGACCGCCGTGCCGTGCCGCAGCGAGGCGACGAGCAGGCAGAGACCGACGATGCCGTTGCAGGTGATCATCACGGCGGCGAAGACGGTGTCTCTGGCCAGGGTGGAACTCTTGTCGCCGCCGTCGGCCATGAGGGTGACGATGAGGGCCACCTCGATGATCGTGACGGCGACGGCGAGTACCAGGGATCCGAAGGGCTCGCCGACGCGGTGAGCGACGACCTCCGCGTGATGCACCGCGGCCAGGACGGATCCGGCCAGCACCACGGCGATCAGGGCGACGACCGCGCCCGGCAGGTGACGGCCCCAGGTGAACACCAGGAGGACGACCGCGAGTACCGGCACGAGGATCGTCCATTGCCGGGTGAGCGACCGGAGCCGAGTGATCATGCGGCGATGGTCGCAGAGAGGTACAGGATTCGCATTCCGTTCTTTTCGGATACTTCTCGTCCTTTCCACCACGCGGACCGGCACCGGCGGGAGCGGTGTCTGCTTCGCGCAGTCCGCTCCCGCCACGGCCGTATCCGTCGCGGCCTCGGTCAGGCGTCGACGCTGTCCTTCGGAGCGCCTTCCCCGCCGGCGTGCGCGGCCTCGGCGGCCGCCTGCTTTTTGGAAGCCATCAGACTGGTGAGGGTGGTGACGGCCAGGACCGCACAGATCACGCCGAGTGAGACCGGGATGCTGATCTCGGGGACGTGGACGCCGGACTCGTGCAGGGCGTGCAGCACCAGCTTGACGCCGATGAAGCCGAGGATGATCGACAGGCCGTACGAGAGGTGGACCAGCTTCTTCAGCAGGCCGCCGATGAGGAAGTACAGCTGCCGCAGGCCCATGAGGGCGAAGGCGTTGGCGGTGAAGACGATGTACGGGTCCTGGGTCAGGCCGAAGATGGCGGGGATGGAGTCCAGGGCGAACAGGACGTCCGTGGTGCCGATGGCGAGCATCACGACCAGCATCGGGGTCATGACCCGCTTACTGTTCTGCTGGATCCACAGTCTGGTGCCGTGGTACCGGTCGGCCACACCGAATCTGCGCTCCGCGGCCTTCAGCAGCTTGCTCTCCTCGTACTCCTCGTCCTCCTCGTCCGCGCGGGCCTCCTTGACGAGCTTCCAGGCGGTCCAGATCAGGAAGGCACCGAAGAGGTAGAACACCCAGGAGAAGCTGCCGATGATCGCGGCTCCCGCGGCGATGAAGACGGCCCGCAGGACCAGGGCTATGAGCACGCCGACGAGCAGGACACGCTGCTGGTACCGGGGGGGCACCGCGAACTTCGCCATGATCAGGACGAAGACGAAGAGGTTGTCGACGCTCAGCGACTTCTCGGTGATGAATCCGGCGAAGAACTCGCCGGCCGGCTGTCCGCCGCCGAAGACGAGGAGACCGAGGCCGAAGAGACCGGCCAGGGCGATCCAGACGACGGTCCAGATACCGGCTTCCTTGATCGACACCTCGTGCGGCTTGCGCCCGATGAGGAAATCGACGGCGATCAGGGCGGCGAGACCCACGATGGTCAGGACCCACAGGGTCATGGAGACTTCCACTGCACCTCCGGCATTACGTCACGGCAAACACGTCAGCGTTGTCGCTGCCGGAGGTCTCTTCCACCCGCGTCGGGCCGACGCCCCGGGACCGGAACCGGTCCGTACTGACGGGTGCGCCGCAGTCAGGGAGTACTCCCCTCCGTACGGAAACAGTACCCCAATCACCAAGGGAAGGTAAAGAAGAAGGTCAAGTAAAGACCAAATCGCCTGGTCAGTTGGGCTTTACTTGTGCTTGGTCAGAGCCCGGGCCACCTCGGTGAGGACCTGGTGCACGATCTGGCTGCCGTCCGGCACCAGCGACGGTTCGTAGGTCCAGGCGTGCCCGACCCAGGGGTCGGCGAGGTGATCGTCGGGCAGGGGGGTGAGTCGCATCAGCGAACGCCACAGCGGATCGAGCAGGGGGCCGTAGGCCGCCGCGTCCTCACGGTCCGCCACCAGCAGGAGGTGCACACCGACGTCGGGCCCCTCGTCGGCGAGATAGCGCAGCCGGGTCACGGCCCGGTCGTCGAAACCGTGTGGGAAGTCATTGACGATGAGCAGCTGTCGTGCGGTGTCGACATCGGCCGGCAGCGATTCGGGTACGCCGCCGCGCAGGGCCATCTGCACCAGGTCAACCCGCCGGGTGAGCTGCTCCAGCACCTCGGTCACCCCGGCCGCCCCGGTCGCGGGGGGCGCGGCGAGCACGCCGGTCCGCGTGAGCGGACCGAACGCCGCTGCCCCGGCGTCGGCCGGGTCGATGACCTGCACGGCGAAGTCCCCCGCCGGATGCACGGCGAGCAGCCGCGCCGCGAGCGCCACGGCCGCCTCCATGGCCAGGTGCCGCAGCCCGGCGGAGTCCGGGGAGCCGTCGGGCGCGGCCGCCGACCCGCTGTCGACCCACAGGCCGCGTTCCAGCGGCAGCCTGACCAGCATGGGGATGCGCAGCGGCACGCTCTCGGGCAGATGCAGGTCGCCGAGGCGCAGGGCCATCGGCGGCTCGGTGGGCATGCGGTAGCCGTGCCAGACGGGGTTGTCCCAGCCGGCGTACGCGGGCGGCAGCGCGGGCTCGACCACCTCGGCCTCGGCGGTGAGCTGGGCGAGATCGCGGTCGAGGACCGCGCGTGCCTGGTCCACCAACTGCGTCCGGCGGGCGTGGGCCGCCTCACGGGCGCTCTCCCCCGCGGTGCCGAGCCGGCCGCGGGGGTCGGTGAGGACCTGATCGAGTTCCTTCTCCAGGCGGGAGTCGGCGAAGTCGACGGCACTGCGGTACGCGGCGGTCGTGCGGGCCAGGTCCTCGAACATGCCCCAGATCTGGTTGTACAGCCGCTCCTCCATCGACCAGCCCACGGCGTCACCCGCGACGGGCGGCGCGGGCCGGCCGTCGGTGTCCGCGGGCGCCGAGGGCGGTGCGGCGTGCGTGCGGCGGCCGGGGTGCGTGTAGTCGACCCGGGCGCCGGTGTCGCGCGGGCCGGCGCCGGAAGCCTGGGCGTCGTACGGGTTCGGCACGTCGTACGAGGGGGCCGGCTCGGGCCGCTGCGCGGCGTACGAGGGCGTCGGCTCCGGCGTACCGGAGGCGGGGGCGTGCGGGGGCTCCGGGGCACGGGTGTCGTGCGGCGCGCCAGCCGACGTGTCGCGAGCCGCGGCAGCGGAGGCGTCGTGCGGGACGGTCGCGGAGGTGTCCCGCGGCGCGCGGGCCGAGGTGTCGCAGGCCGAGCTGTCCTGCGGCGCGGGTGCGGTGGAGGAGGGCGGCGATGGGCGGGACGGGCCGTGCGCCGCCGCCTCGTGGACGGCGGCCGCGAGGTCGGCGGGCTCCCGCAGCCCCTGGTCGGCGAGGAGTGCGGGGAGCCCGGCCGCGTAGCCCTGACCCACCGCGCGCACCTTCCAGGCGCCCTGCCTGCGGTACAGCTCCAGTGCGAGCACGGCCGTCTCGCTGTCCAGGCCGGTGAGCGTGAAGCAGGCGAGTTCGGTGCCGTCGACGCCCTCGACGGCGGTGTGCGGGGCCGCGACGGCCCCGAACCGCGACGGCGCTCCCGCCCCTGCGGGCAGGGCGAGGAAGACGTCGACACGGTGCACGGCCTCGGGCAGGGCGCCCAGGTCGACGGCCATCCGGTGTTCGGTCGCGGCCTGCCGGGACACCTCGATGCCGGGCGGAGCGGGGGCGCCGGGATGGGCCACCCACTGGGTGCCGTGGACCGTGCCGTTCTCGTCGCCGAGCGTGGCTCCGGCCAGGACCGGCGTCCCGGCCGAGATCCGGATGGTCAGCCGGATGTGGGACAGCGGGTGGTTCTGCCCCCGCACCAGCTCGGCCGTCATCGCCGTCGCCCCCCTGTGTCGTTGTTTCGTGCGCCCTGCCGGTCGAACGGGCGGTCCTACAGATGCGGCAGGATCGCCGGCATCAGGTCCTGGAACGTGCGGCCGTTGGCCGGGTTGCCCAGGGCGGTCATCGTCCAGCCCGACCCCGCGCGGTGCACCTTCGCCATGATCTGGGCGGTGTAGTCGCCGCCGCCGTCCAGGGTGTAGCGGGCGAGTTCCTGGCCGTTGGTCTCGTCGACGAGACGGCAGAACGCGTTCTGCACCTCCTGGAAGGTCTGGCCCGTGAAGGAGTTCACGGTGAAGACGATCTGGTCGATGTGGACCGGGACGCGCTGCAGGTCCACGAGGATCGCCTCGTCGTCACCGCCCTGGCCGACGCCGCCGACGAGGTTGTCGCCGGTGTGCCGGACGGAGCCGTCGTCGCTGACCAGGTGGCGGAAGAAGACGACGTCGACCGGCTGCTTCTCGGCGAAGAGGACGGCCGAGGCGTCCAGGTCGATCTCGCGGGTGCGGGAGCCGAACAGACCGCGTCGCTTCGCCGCCTGCCAGCCGAGTCCCATACGGACCGCGGTCAGGGTGGCCCCGTCCTTCTTCTCCAGGCTGATGGCCTGACCCTTGCTCAAGTTGACGGACACCGCTGAATCCCCTCTCGAAGGTCCCCTGTTGCCGCGCAGTGCGCGGTTGTCCAGAACCCTACGCAGGGGCACCGACAGTGCCGCACCCCGGCCCTCGCTTTGTGTCGGTGTTGCAACACTTGGCGCATATGCCGAGGTGCGGCAGGGTGGCGGGGGCTCAGGCGAGGCCGGCCTCCCGCATCTGGCGCAGTTCCTTCTTCATCTCCGAGACCTCGTCGCGCAGCCGGGCCGCGATCTCGAACTGCAGCTCCGCGGCGGCGGCGCGCATGCGCTCGGTCATCTCCTCGATCTGCTCGGCGAGTTCGGCCGCCGGGCGGTCCGTGGGTACCGTGGCCGCCGCCTTGCCCTTGGCGGCCTTGCCGGCCTTGGCGCCCTTGGCGGTCTTGTCCCCGAGCGACGGGACGGGGGCCTTGGCGCCCTTGCCGTCCTTGGACTTGCGGTAGCCGGAGCCGAGGAGCTGCTCGGTGTCGACCTCTTCACGGGCGATCTGCGCGACGATGTCGTTGATCTTCTTGCGCAACGGCTGCGGGTCGATGCCGTGGGCCTTGTTGTAGGCGACCTGCTTCTCCCGGCGGCGGTTGGTCTCCTCGATGGCCTTCTCCATCGCCGGGGTGATCTTGTCGGCGTACATGTGGACCTGGCCGGAGACATTGCGCGCCGCGCGGCCGATGGTCTGGATCAGCGAGGTGCCCGAACGCAGGAAGCCCTCCTTGTCGGCGTCCAGGATCGCCACCAGGGACACCTCGGGCAGGTCGAGGCCCTCGCGGAGGAGGTTGATGCCGACCAGGACGTCGTACTCACCGGAGCGCAGCTCGCGCAACAGCTCGACGCGGCGCAGGGTGTCGACGTCGCTGTGCAGATAGCGCACCTGGATGCCGAGCTCCAGGAAGTAGTCGGTGAGGTCCTCGGCCATCTTCTTGGTGAGGGTGGTGACGAGGACGCGCTCGTCCTTCTCGGTGCGCTTGCGGATCTCGTGCACCAGGTCGTCGATCTGGCCCTCGGTGGGCTTGACCACGACTTCCGGGTCGACCAGGCCCGTCGGGCGGATGATCTGCTCCACGACGCCGTCCGCGCGGGACAGCTCGTAGGTGCCGGGAGTGGCCGACAGGTAGACGGTCTGGTCGATGCGCTCCTGGAACTCCTCCCACTTCAGGGGGCGGTTGTCCAGCGCGGAGGGCAGGCGGAAGCCGTGGTCCACGAGCGTGCGCTTACGGGAGGCATCGCCCTCGTACATGGCGCCGATCTGCGGGACGGTGACGTGCGACTCGTCGATGACGAGCAGGAAGTCGTCCGGGAAGTAGTCCAGCAGGGTGTTGGGCGGGGAGCCGGGCAAGCGGCCGTCGAAGTGCATCGAGTAGTTCTCCACGCCGGAACAGGTGCCGATCTGGCGGAGCATCTCGATGTCGTACGTGGTGCGCATCCGAAGGCGCTGGGCCTCCAGGAGCTTGCCTTGCTTCTCCAGCTCGGCGAGACGCTCCCCCAGCTCCTTCTCGATGTCGTTGACGGCCCGCTCCATGCGCTCGGGGCCGGCGACGTAGTGGGAGGCGGGGAAGACGTACAGCTGCTGGTCGTCACTGATGATCTCGCCGGTGAGCGGGTGCAGCGTGGACAGCGCCTCGATCTCGTCGCCGAACATCTCGATGCGGACGGCCAGCTCCTCGTACACCGGGAAGATCTCGATGGTGTCGCCGCGGACCCGGAAGGTGCCGCGGCTGAAGGCCATGTCGTTGCGCGTGTACTGGATGTCGACGAAGCGGCGCAGCAGCTCGTCGCGGTCGATCTCGTCGCCGATCCTCAGGGGAACCATCCGGTCCACGTACTCCTGCGGAGTACCGAGGCCGTAGATGCAGGACACCGAGGCCACCACGACGACGTCGCGGCGGGTGAGCAGCGAGTTCGTCGCCGAGTGGCGCAGCCGCTCGACCTCCTCGTTGATCGAGGAGTCCTTCTCGATGTAGGTGTCCGACTGCGGGACGTAGGCCTCGGGCTGGTAGTAGTCGTAGTACGAGACGAAGTACTCGACCGCGTTGTTCGGCAGCAGCTCGCGGAACTCGTTGGCCAGCTGGGCGGCCAGTGTCTTGTTCGGCGCCATCACGAGCGTGGGGCGCTGGAGCTTCTCGATCATCCACGCCGTGGTGGCGGACTTGCCGGTGCCGGTCGCGCCCAGCAGGACGACGTCCTTCTCACCGGCCTCGATGCGCTTGGCCAGGTCGGCGATGGCCGCCGGCTGGTCGCCGCTGGGCTGGTAGGGGCTGACGACCTCGAAGGGCGCCACCGTGCGTTCGATGTGGGAAACGGGCCGCATGTCATCCACCGTACGACCCCGCACTGACAACCGGTCCGGATCAGCGATTCTGCGGGGTCCGGGAGACGTGGTGCGCGGGGCGGCGCTCCTCGTGGGGGGCGGCACGGCGGTCCGGGTGCAGGGCGGCGCGGCGGTCCGGGTGGGAGGCGACGGCGGTGGCCGGGACACCCGGCTTCTGCTGGATCGGCCTGGGCAGGGGCCGGCCCATGATCATCAGCGGGTCGAAGATCACCACAACGCCCGCGAGGAGCAGGAAGGCGAGCGGGCCGATCAGCATCGGTGTCAGCACGGACGGCTCGGGCGCGCCTCCGGCGGTGTGGGTCATGCCGTCGAGATGGACACCCAGGGCGGCCATGCCGGTGTAGTGCATGCCGCTGACCGCGAGCCCCATGACGAGGCTCGCCCCCACGCTCCACATGAAGCCCCGGACGCGTCCGGCGGCCCACAGGGCGGCGGTGGCGGCCACGACCGCTATCACCACGGAGGCGGCGACGGTGAGCGTGTTGTAGGTGAAGCGCCCGTGGAAGCGCACGCCCGCCATGCCGAGGTAGTGCATCGAGGCGACGCCCAGGCCGGTGATCGTGCCACCGGTGAACAGAGCGGTGCCGGTGGCGCCCCGGTAGCCGACGATGAAGATCCCGACCCCGACCATGACGACGGCGAGGCCGAGGCTCGCGTAGGTGATCGACTTGTCGTAGTGGATCGGCGTCCCCTTGATGGCGAATCCCATCATGGCGACGAAGTGCATGGTCCAGATGCCGGAGCCGATCGCGGCGGAGCCGAGGGCCAGCCAGGCGGGCCGCCGGGAGTGCGTGACCAGCAGGGACCGGGTGGTGCAGCGCAGGCCGAGGGCGCCACCGAGGCAGGCCATCAGATAGGCCACCACCGGGGTGACGGCCCCGTAGCTGAATCCGTCGACCGTGCCTAGCATCCGCGGCTGCCCTTCCGCCCTCTTGCGTCCCGGAATCCCCGACTTGTTCCCCCGGCCCAGGACCGCGCCGGCGGTCAGGGTTGTCGCAGAGAGTATGACCCCCACCGGAATGGTCGAACGATTTTCCGGCAAAGAAACACGGCCTTGCCTCAGTTGTGGGGTACCGGTGAGCGGACCTGGACATCTCCATTCGGTGTGTGGCCATCGTGCGCCCGCGTGCCGTTGACCGTCTGCTGTCACTCTGGTTGCTGTCGGAATTCACTCGACGCGAGGAGTCTGCATGCACGCGCGCGTACTTGCCGCCGCGGCCGCCGCCGTCCTGGGGACGGCGACCCTGCCGAGCCCCACACCCGACACCGGGGCCGGCGACGTCGGCGTGCCCACGGTGATCGCCCACCGGGGTGCCTCCGCCTACGCCCCCGAGAACACGCTGGCCTCGATCGACAAGGCCGCACAGCTGGGCTTCTCCTGGGTCGAGAACGACGTTCAGCGCACCAAGGACGGCGAGCTGGTCGTCATCCACGACGACAGCCTGCAGCGCACCACGAACGTCGAGCAGGTCTTCCCCGACCGGGCCCCGTGGAAGGTGAAGGACTTCACCGCCGCCGAGATCGCCCGGCTGGACGCGGGCAGCTGGTACTCCCCGGCATACGCGGGCACACGCGTGCCGACACTGAACGAGTACATGTGCCGGATCGAACACAATCACGAGAAACTGCTCCTGGAGATCAAGAACCCGGAGCTGTACCCCGGCATCGAGCAGCAGACGCTGAAGCTTCTCGGCAACGACGGCTGGCTGGACCACCAGCACCTCGGGCGGCTGATCGTGCAGAGCTTCAGCGCCGACAGCATCCGGACCGTGCACGAGCTGAAGCCCGCGGTCACCACGGGCTACCTCGGGTCACCCACCACGGAGCAACTGCGCCAGTTCGCGCCCTACACCGACCTCATCAATCCCTCGTACGGGTCGCTCTCCCAGGCGTACGTCTCGGCCGTGCACGCCGTCGACGGACCGCACGACAAGCCGCTCGGGGTGTTCGCCTGGACGGTGAACGACGCGGCGTCCGCACGCAGGGTCGCGGACTACGGCGTCGACGGGATCATCAGCAACAAGCCCGACGTGGTGCGGGCGGCGCTGGATGCGCGCTGAGCGGGACGGGCGTTGTCAGTGGCGGGTCGTACCGTGGGCGCATGGACAGCGATGGGCAGGATGAGCAGCGGGTCGTGTGGACCGTGGTGGGCACGGACATCGGTCCGCTGATGCTGGCGGCGACCCGTGACGGCCTGGTCAACGTGGTCTTCCACGCCACGGCCGCGGTGCGCGACCGCGCCGTGGAGCGGCTGGCGGCCCGGCTGGGCGGCACTCCCGTGGAGGATCCGGACTCACCGCTGCTGGCGGAGGCGAGACGCCAGCTGCAGGCCTATTTCTCGGGCGAGCGGCACGGCTTCGACCTGCCGCTGGACTGGTCGCTGATCTCCGGCTTCAACCGGCAGGTGCTGCGCGAGCTGGCGTCCGGCGTGCCCTACGGCACGGTGGTGGGGTACGGCGATCTCGCAGGGCGGGTCGGGCAGCCCGGCGGGGCACAGGCGGTCGGCATGGCGATGGGTGCCAATCCACTGCCGGTTGTGGTGCCGTGCCACCGGGTCGTGGAGAGCGACGGCGGCATCGGCGGCTTCGGGGGCGGGCTGGAGACCAAGCGCAAGCTGCTCGCCCTCGAGGGCGTGCTGCCCGAGCCGCTGTTCTGACCGGGCCCGGCCAGAGGGTTTCGTTTGGATCAGCCCGGGTCCGCGACGCCCGGCACGGCACCTCGCCGCGTTGTCGGATCACCCGAGTACGCCCGGCACGCGGGTGCCCCTCCGCCTCGCGATGCACCGCACCGCACCGCACCGCACCGCACGCCGCGGCCTGATCCGACCTGATCCAGACGAAACCCCCTAGTCGTCGTAGTACCGGGCCTCGAAGACGTTGCCGTCGGGGTCCCGGAAGTAGAAGTTGCGCGGGGCCCTGCCACGGGCGCCGAAGGAGTCGCGGCCCATGTCGCTCACGGGTACGCCGTGCTCCTCCAGGCGGTCCCGGAGGGCGTCGAAGGCGTCGGCGGGCAGGGACAGGCAGATGTGGTTGACCGGGTGACCGGCGGCGTCGGCAGCGCCGGGCAGCATGTCCATGCGCTCGGCGGAGGTGAGCGGGACGAGGTCCAGGATCGTCTCCTCGTTGACGCGCACGGAGGGAAAAGCCGTCCTTCCGTCGGCGTACTCGGCGACTCTCACGGGTGCCAGGCCGACTGCATCCTGGTAGAAGCCGACCGCGGCGACCGGATCGGCCACCCACAGGACGACGTGGTCGAGACGCATGCTGTTCTTCCTCATGCGGCCCAGGCTGGTGGCATCCGCCACAGGCGGCAAGCGTTTAGCGCCGGCCGGCACCCGCCAGGGATGGGGAGAGGAGCGACGGACAGGAGGCGGTGCACGTGGTGCTGATGGTGTCGCAAGAGGTCCGGGAAGCGATCGACGCACGGCGGCCGGTGGTGGCCCTGGAGTCCACGATCATCGCGCACGGCCTGCCCCGCCCGCGCAACCTGCAGGTGGCGCTGGAGCTGGAGGACGCGGTACGCCAGGAGGGCGCCGTACCGGCGACCATCGCCGTGCTCGACGGCCGCCCCTGTGCCGGCCTGGACAAGGAGCAGCTGGAGCGGGTCGCCAACGAGGACGGCATCCGCAAGCTGGGCCACCGCGATGTGCCGCTCGCCGTGGCGACGGGTGCGAGCGGCGCCACCACGGTGTCGGCCACGGCCCAGCTGGCCGCGCTCGCGGGCATCCGGGTGTTCGCCACCGGCGGGCTGGGCGGTGTCCACCGGGAGTGGACGGTGACCCAGGACGAGTCGGCCGACCTCGGCCTGCTGGCCCGCACCCGGATCACGGTGGTCTGCGCGGGTGTGAAGTCGATCCTGGACGTGCCGGCGACCCTGCAGCGGCTGGAGACGCTGGGTGTGGCCGTCGCCGGGTACGGCACGGACCGGTTCCCCGGCTTCTATCTGTCCGACTCGGGGCATCCGGTCGACTGGACCCTGGAGACTCCGGAGCAGGTCGCGGACGTCATGCGGGCCCAGGACGCGCTGGACGCGCCGGAGTCGGCGCTGATCGTCGCCAACCCGGTCCCCGAGGCGGAGCAGCTCGATCCGGAACTGCACGCGCGCGTGCTCGCCGACGCACTGCGCGCCTGTGCGGAGCACGGGGTCACCGGGCAGGCGGTCACCCCGTTCCTGCTGGACTACCTGGTCCGGCACACCGACGGCGCCTCCCTGAGCGCCAATCTGGCGGCCGTGCGCGGCAACGTACGGCTGGCGGCGCGGATCGCGGCGGCGTGGACCAGGGGGTGACCGCGGACGGGGCCCTGCTGGTCGTCGGAGACGTGGTCACGGATGTGGTCGCCCGCCACCGGGGGCCTCTCGCGGGCGGCACCGACACGGCCGCCGCGATCCGTACGGTGCCGGGCGGCGCGGGCGCGAACGTGGCCTGCTGGGCCGCACACACGGGCTGTGCGGACGTACGGCTGCTCGGACGGGTGGGCGCGGACGCGGCCGCGTGGCACGAGCGCGAACTGGTCGCGGCCGGGGTGCGGCCCCGGCTGGTGGTCGATCCGACGGCCCCGACGGGGACGGTGATCTGCCTCGTCGACACGGGTGCGGCGGCGGAGCGCACGTTCCTCACGGACAGCGGGGCGTCTTTGCGCCTTGAACCCGCCGACTGGTCGGACGCGTTGCTCGACGGCGTCGCCCGACTGCACCTGTCGGGCTATCTGCTGTTCACGGAGCCGAGCCGGGAGCTCGCGCGGACGGCGCTCACGGCGGCACGCGCGCGTGGTGTGCCGGTCAGCCTGGATCCGGCTTCGGCGGGCTTCCTGGTGCGACTGGGCGTGGATCGCTTCCTGGCGTTCGCGGAGGGGCTGGACGTGTTGCTGCCCAGCCGCGACGAGGCGTGTCTGCTGACGGGGCTGCCGGATCCGGCGGACGCGGCGGCCAAGCTGAGCCGCCTCGTCCCACTGGTGGTGACCAAGGCGGGCGCGGCCGGCGCGCTGGTGGCCCGCTCCGGCCACGCACCGGCCAGGGTCGCGGCGACGCCGGCGGTCCCCCGGGACACCACGGGCGCGGGTGATGCCTTCACCGGCGCCTTCCTCGCCGCGCTGCTCGCGGGCGCGGCTCCGCAGGAGGCGGCGGCCCGGGGCTGCCGGGCGGGGGCGGAGGCGGTCGAACGGGTGGGAGGCAGACCACCGTGTGCGGGGGGCGACGGCTAGGGGGGCTCGTTCGTGGCGGATCAGGCCGCGGCGTCCGGTGCGGTGCATCGCAAGGCGGAGGGTCCCGCGTACGGGGCGTACGCGGGTGATCCGACAACGCGGCGGCGTGCCGCGCCGGGCGCCGCGGACCCGGGCCGATCCAAACGAAACCCCCTGGCCACGGGCGGGAAGGCCCGCCACCACGTGCGGGAGGCACCGGCCGGCCACGCCTGGGCGGCAAACCACCGTGCCCGGGGAGGGCCCGGGGACGCGGGCAACTGTGGTTCGGCCCTTCCCGGCACCAGTACGGTTAGGCAGAGTGGTCGGAGTCGCGCGGCACGGGCACTTGCGCGCAGTCGTCTAGGCCTTCGTCGCCCACGCCGAGATCATCGGTGCGGTGAGCAGGTCCATGCCGCCGGCCTCGACGTTGGCCAGGTGTTGGTCGATGTCCTCCTCGGTGGCGAGTCCCGCGGCGACGAGCCGGGCACGGATCTGCCGGACCGTCGCGGCCTCGAGGGCGGTGCAGGCAGGCGATGCCACCGGGAAGTACGCATCGGCCTCCACGCCGCTCAGACCGGCTTCACGCAGGAGACGCGGGAGTTTGCGGCCGTACGACAGATCCGCGCCGCGTTCGGCGAGCAGCTCGCGGAAGCCCTGGCGCAGCCGGTTCGCCAGCTTCTGCTCGGGGCCGAACTCGTCGGGGCAGGGCAAAGGCTGGAGCGCGGGGTCTGCATCCTCGAGCAACAGCCGTCCGCCGGGCCGCAGGGCCTGGATCATGGACTGCAACGCCCTTTCCCGGTCCGGGACATGGACGAGGACGAGCCGGGCGTGGACCAGGTCGAAGCCCTCGCCCGGAGGTTCCTCCGCACCGACGTCGTGGACGCGCACCTCCACCGGCGGGCGGGCAGCGGCAGCGAGCCGCGAGGTGTCGATGTCGGTCGCGACGACCTTGCCGGTGGGACCCACCTTCTCGGCGAGCCAGGACACCACTGAGGTACCGCCGGCCCCGACTTCCCAGCAGCGCCAGCCGGGTCCGATACCGAACGCCTCGATGTGCCGGAACGTCGTGGGATCGAAGAGGGTGGCGAATGCGCCGAAGCGCCGTGCCGCCTCGTTCTGCTGGTTGTCCAGGAGGTATCCGTCGGATGGCGTCATACCCCGATCATCCCGGTCACCCGGCTCGTCCGGACCGGCCGGCGGGCGCTTCGTCCCCAGGGCGGAACCAAGCGGAACTCTCCATTCCCACAGGCTTACCCGCGCTTTGCCCTCGGCTGGCAGACTTGCCGGGAAGGGCGCGGAAGCGTTGCGTGAGGGAGATCCAAGCGAGGAGATCCAGATGTCCATGGCGGGGAATCTGCGGAAGGTCACGGGGCTGGGCAGGGTCGGCGGCCTGCGCAAGATGGCGCGACTGGCCCGGCGGCACCCGCGCGTGGACCTGAGTCATCCCGCCAGGTCACCTCTGGGCTCGTCGGTGGTCAATTGCGTGACGTACCAGGACGGTGTGCGCGTGCCGCAGTGCACGGACCTGGTGGATGCCGTGCGGATGGTGCGCAAGACCGGCGAGGGTTTCGTCTGGCTCGGGCTCCACGAGCCCACGGACCGTGAGTTCGCGGGCATCGCCGAGCTGTTCGACCTGCACCCGCTGGCGGTGGAGGACGCGGTCGAGGCTCATCAGCGCCCGAAGCTGGAACACTACGGGGACACGCTCTTCGCGGTGTTCAAGACCGTCTGCTATGTGGAGCACGAACAGCTGACGGCGACCAGCGAAGTGGTGGACACCGGAGAGATCATGGTGTTCGTCGGTGAGGACTTCGTCATCACGGTGCGGCACGGCCGGCACGGCTCATTGGGGCCGCTGCGCGAGGAGTTGGAGGCGCACCCGCATCAGCTCGCCAAGGGGCCGGCGGCGGTGCTGCACGCGATCGCCGACCATGTCGTCGACGACTACCTGAACGTCACCGACGCGGTACAGGCCGACATCGACCAGGTCGAGACGGAGGTGTTCTCGGAGAACGGCGCTCGCCTCGACCCCGGCCGCATCTACCAGATGAAGCGTGAACTGCTGGAGCTGAAGCGGGCGGTGGTGCCGCTGGGCCGTCCGGTGGAGGACCTGGCCACCCGGCCGATACGCGTCGTCGCCCCGGAGATACAGGCCTATTTCCGGGATGTGCTCGACCATCTGATCCGGGCCAAGGAGCAGATCGCCGCGTTCGACGAACTGCTCAACTCGATCCTGCAGGCCCACCTGGCGCAGGTGACCGTCGCACAGAACGAGGACATGCGGAAGATCACGGCCTGGGCCGCGGTGATCGCCGTACCGACGATGGTGTGCGGGGTGTACGGCATGAATTTCGACCACATGCCGGAGCTTCACTGGCGGTTCGGCTATCCGCTGGTCATGGTCGTCATGGCGGGGGCGTGCCTGGTGCTGTACCGGGGCTTCCGGCGCAACGGCTGGCTCTGAGCCGCGGGAGCCTGCGGCCCGGACCGTACCGATCAGCCGCTCCAGGCGGGATGGCGTGGATCGTCGGCGCGTACAAGGACGTCCGCCGTGCTGGCGGGGTCGGTCTCGGACGCGTAGCGCTCGAAGGCGGGGAGCGTCCAGTGGTCGGCCTCGGGGGTGCGGCGGCGCAGCGCACCCGGCGAGAGGAGGAGGTGCAGGGTCAGGTCGAACGGGAACCAGTGACGCAGCAGGAGGGGGCCGTGAAGGAGCAGGATCCCGCCGGGCGGGAGTTGGACGTAGGGGCTGCGGGTGGCCCGGTCGGTGGCCGGATCCCACAGGTCGGGCAGGACCCGCCCGCTGCCTCCCGGGTCCAGCGGGCCGAAGACCTCACGCCACAGGGCTCCGGTGTCGAACCATCCGCCGTAGTACGAATCCGCGTCCCGCCGCCCGTGTTCCAGGCGCAGCGAGGCGGGCCGCAGGAAGCCGTCGGCGCCGATCACGAGCGAGGGCCGGCCGCGCACCCGCAGCGCCTCTCCGACCCGCTCGGCGAGGTCGCCGGGCCGGGCGGCCGGGGAACCGTCGAAGCCGACGCGCGGCCAGGCACTTCCGTCGGCCGCCTCAAGGCCGGCCAGCCGGTCGGCGAGCCGCTCGGCGAGCCGGTCCCAGGTGATTGCTTCCAGTCGCACGGGGTCAATGATGCCGGGTGGCGGGGAGGCGGTGCGGTGCCGGTACCTGCCAGGGAGTGGATGGTGCCCGGCGAGCAGGGAGGCCCCTCCAGACGGAGGGAGAGATGACGAGGCCTGTCGGCCGGGCGGATGGCGCGATGGCGCCAGGGAGAGTCCCGGGGCGGCGGGGCAAGAGGGCAGGGGAGGCGCGGGCGGCGACGGGGAAAGTACCGGATATGGCGCTTCCCTCAACTCCCCACTCCCCCAGTCGGCTTGTCGTCATCCAGGCGTTGAAGCCCAAGCGGTGCGCCGCTTGCCGGCGTGGACCGCTGTCGCTGGTCGTGCTGGAGGACGGGGCACCGCGCTGCCTGCACTGCGTGGATCTCGGGCACCTGGTGTTCCTGCCGCGTGGGGACACCGCGCTGACCCGCAGGTCGAGGGAGGAGAGCGGGCTGTCGGTCGTGGTGGTGCGGTTCAACCGGCGCAAGAGCCGCTACGAGCGGCAGGGCGTGCTGGTGGAGGAGGCGGCGCTGGCCCGGGCCGAGGCCCGCTGTCTGGCGGACGCGGAAGCGCGGCGCCGGCGCCGGGCGCGGGACGCACGGCGCAGGGCGGCCGAGGACGAACGCTTCGCGGCGGCGTTCGCGGCCGAGATCCTCCGGCTGTTTCCCGGGTGCCCCGCCGACCGTGCGCGGACCATCGCGGCGCACGCGTCGGCGCGGGGCACCGGACGCGTCGGGCGCAGCGCGGCCGGGCGGGCGTTGTCGGAGGGGGCGGTGATCTCGGCGGTGGTGGCGGCCGTGCGGCATGTGGACACTCCCTACGACCAGCTGCTGATGCGCGGTGTGCCTCGGTACGAGGCACGGCGTCGGATCGCCCCGGCCGTGGACAGCGTGCTGCGGGCCTGGCAGGACGCCGGGGCGGACGTGGGCTGAGGGCCGGGAAAGCCGGGGCGGACGCGGGCTGAGGGCCGGGAAAGGGGGGCGGACGTGGGCTGAGGGCCGGGAAAGGGGGTGCCGCCACCAGGGAAGGGGGGTGCTGGGGGCAGGGAGACCACAGAGGGGCGGGAAAGAAGAGGGGAAGGAGAGCGGCCCGGGACGAGGACCTCGCGGAAGAAAGCGCTGTCCGTCACTCTGCGCGGCGGTCGGTGCGGACGTATCGTGGCCGGAAGAGTGCCGACAAAGCGCCGAAAAGGTACTGAAGGACGCCGTCCGACGGCGTACGGCCCGTCGTACACCCGGTGCCCCACGTGGTGCCCGTACGCGAGGAAGACGACCATGGCCGATCCCAAGGGGTTCATGACCACGCCGCGCCAGGAGTGGCCGCGGCGGCCCGTCGAAGAGAGGGTGCGGGACTGGGACGAGGTCTACGTCCCGGGAGCGCTGCTGCCCATCATCAGCAAGCAGGCCGACCGGTGCATGGACTGCGGGATCCCCTTCTGCCACGACGCCTGCCCGCTGGGCAATCTGATCCCGGAGTGGAACGACCTGGTCTCGCGGGAGGACTGGCGCGCGGCGAGCGACCGCCTGCACGCGACGAACAACTTCCCCGAGTTCACCGGCCGGTTGTGTCCGGCGCCCTGTGAGGCGGGGTGTGTGCTGGCGATCAACCAGCCGGCCGTCACGATCAAGAACGTCGAGTGCGCGATCGCCGACCGGGCCTGGGCGGAGGGGTTCGTACCGGCGCTTCCTCCCGAGCGGCTGTCCGGGAGGACGGTCGCCGTCATCGGCTCCGGGCCCACCGGGCTCGCCGCGGCACAGCAGCTGACCCGGGCCGGGCACACGGTCGCCGTGTACGAGAAGGACGACCGGATCGGCGGCCTGATGCGGTACGGCATCCCCGAGTTCAAGATGGAGAAGCGGCATCTGGAGCGGCGGGTCGAGCAGATGCGGGCCGAAGGGACGAAGTTCCGTACGTCGATGACGGTCGGACGCGATGTCGGGGCGGCGGAGCTGCGCGGACGGTACGACGCCGTGGTCATCGCCACGGGAGCGACCGCGTGGCGGGAACTTCAGGTGCCGGGTCGGGAGTTGAACGGGATACACCAGGCGATGGAGTATCTGCCGCTGGCGAACCGAGTGTGTGAGGGGGATCTGGAGGTTTCACCGCTGTCCGCGGCCGGCAAGCACGTGGTGATCGTCGGCGGCGGGGACACCGGCGCGGACTGTCTGGGGACCGCGGTGCGCGAGGGGGCCGCGTCCGTGACCCAGCTGGACATCTACGCGCAGCCGGGCGGCGAGCGCGACGAGGATGTCGAGCCGTGGCCGACGTACCCGAAGATCTACCGGCTGTCGGCCGCGCACGAAGAGGCCCGGGACCTGCGGACGGCACCGGCGGCGGACGCGGACGCGCGGCTCTTCGCGGCGTCCACGCTCCACTTCGCCGGGGACGGCAGTGGGCGAGTGCGGTCGCTGCACCTGGTGGAGGTCGACGAGCTGCGGCGCCCGGTGCCCGGCACGGGGCAGACGCTCCCCGCCGATCTCGTGCTGCTCGCCCTCGGGTTCTCCGGGCCGGACCAGGGGGACGGGCTGATCGGACAGTTGGGGCTGGGACTCGCTCCGCGCGGCACGATCGCGCGGGACGACGGCTTCGCGACGAACGTGCCCGGCGTGTTCGCCGCCGGGGACGCGGCGCGCGGGCAGTCGCTCATCGTGTGGGCGATCGCGGAGGGGCGGGCGGTGGCGGCGGCCGTCGACCGCTATCTGATGGGCAGTTCACGGTTGCCCGCGCCGGTCTCTCCGAGGGATCGTCCGATGAGGGTGTAGACGCAGGCGAGGGTGCGGATGAGGTCCGGCCTGCGGCCGGGAGGGTTCCTTACGGTCGTCCGCCGCACCGGCCGGCCCTGCAAGCCCTGCACCGCCCCGGCCGGCCCTGCAAGCCCTGCACCCCGTGGACCACCCGGTCAGCCCTGCACCGTCCCGGTCAGCCCTGCGCCGTCCCGGTCAGCCCTGCGCCGTCCCGGTCAGCCCTGCACCGTCCCGGTCAGCCCTGCACCGTCCCGGTCAGCCCTGCACCGTCCCGGTCAGCCCTGCACCGTCCCGGTCAGCCGTTCCTCTCGTCCGTCCCCGCCACCTTGCCCGTCGACAGGGCCACCCGGTTCCACGTGTTGATCGTGCAGATCAGGGCCAGGACGTGGGCCAGTTCCTCTTCGTCGAAGTGGGCGGCGGCCTCGGCGTAGACGGTGTCGGGGACGCCCGCGTCGGCGACGAGGGTCAGGGCCTCCGTGAGCGCGAGGGCGGCCTGCTCCTTCGGGGTGAAGAAGTGCCGGGCCTCGCGCCAGACGGCGACCATGTGCAGCCGGTCCTCGCTCTCGCCGGCCTTGCGGGCGTCGTTGGTGTGCATGTGCAGGCAGTAGGCGCAGCGGTTGAGGAGCGAGGCGCGGACCTGGACCAGCTCGACCAGCGCCGGGTCCAGGCCCGCGCGGGCGGCGGCGTCGAAGCCGATGAGGGCGCGGAAGACCTTCGGAGCGGACTTCGCGAAGTCCAGTCGGACGCGGCCGGCGTCGGCCTCGGTGATCTCGGGGGTGAAGTCGGCTGCGGTGGCGGTCGTGTTCGTCGTCATGCCTTCAACCTACGAGCCCGAGAGACCGGTTGTAGGGTGCATTTCCGTGACGGAATCATGGGTCAATTCCGCGGAGCGGATCGGCGCCGATCTGCTTCTGGAGCTGTCGGGTCCGGGCGGACGGCGGGCGGCGCTCACCGGGGCGCTACGGGACGCCGTGCGCAGCGGACGGCTGGCGCCCGGCACCCGCCTGCCGCCGTACCGGTCGCTCGCCGCCGATCTGGGCGTGGCCCGCAACACGGTGGCCGACGCGTACGCGGAACTGGTCGCGGAGGGCTGGCTGACCGCCCGCCAGGGCTCGGGCACCCGGGTCGCCGACCGGGCGGAACCGCTGCGGCACGCCGTACGGACGGCCGTGAAGGCACCTGCACGCGCGCGTGGCCCGCGGCACGATCTGCGGCAGGGCACGCCGGACGCCTCGGCGTTTCCGCGGGCCGCCTGGTCCGCCTGCTACCGGCGGGCGCTGCGGGCGGCGCCGAGCGAGGCGTTCGGGCCGGGAGACCCGGCCGGGCGCCGGGAGCTGCGGGAGGCGCTGACCGCATATCTGGCACGCGCGCGGGGGGTGCGGACCGAGCCGGACCGGATCGTCATCTGCTCCGGCTTCGCGCACGCGCTGCGGCTGCTGTTCGGCCAGGGGGCGGGCGGGGTGCTGCGCGGCCCGCTCGGCGTGGAGGCGTACGGGCTGGAGTTCCACCGGGGACTGCTCGCCACGGCCGGGGTACGGACAGTGCCGCTCCCGCTGGACGAGAACGGCGCACGCGTGGACGTACTCGCGCGGGAGCGGGCCGTGCTGCTCACTCCGGCGCACCAGTTCCCGACCGGCGGCCCGCTGCACCCCGAGCGCCGGGCCGCTGTGATCGACTGGGCACGCGCGCGTGGAGCGGTCGTACTGGAGGACGACTACGACGGCGAGTTCCGGTACGACCGCAGGCCCGTCGGCGCACTCCAGGGGCTCGATCCGGAGCGGGTGATCCACCTCGGGTCGGTCAGCAAGAGCCTGTCACCGGCGCTGCGGCTGGGCTGGATGGTCCTGCCGGAGAGGTATGTGGAGCCGGTGCTCGCGGCCAAGGGGGAGCGGGAGGCCTGGGCCGGCGTCCTGGACCAGCTGGCGCTGGCGGAGTTCATCGTCTCCGGGGCGTACGACCGTCATGTGCGGCGCATGCGGCAGTGTTACCGGCGCCGGCGTGACCTGCTCGTCGCCGCGCTCGCCGCGCACGCGCCGCATGTCGGGGTGACGGGCATCGCGGCCGGGCTGCACGCGGTACTGCGGCTGCCGCCGGGCACCGAGCGGTCCACGCTGAAGGCCGCCGCGTGGCAGGGCGTCGCCCTGGAGGGACTCGCCGCGTTCCGGCATCCGCAGGCCGAGGCCACGGTGGGTGACGGGCTGGTGGTGGGGTACGCAGCCGCCGCCGAGCACGCCTACGGCGCGGCGCTGGAGGCGCTGTGCGGGGTACTGCCTCCCGGGCCACCCGAGCTTCCCCGACCTCCCGGGCCTGTCTAGCTCCCCGGCTTTCCCGGGCCACCCCGACCTCCCGGGCCCATCTAGCTCCCCCGGCTGTCCCGGGCCTGCCCAGCTCCCCGGCCTCCCGGGCCACCCGAGCCACCCCGGCCTCCCGGGCCACCCGAGCCCCCCGGCTTCCCGGGCCTCCCGGGTCCTCGGATGAGGAGCGGTGGTTCACAGACGGGGTCGGCAGCGGTGACACAACCCCTTCGCGCCCGGCGGCCCGATGCGACCCGGCGACTCGGGGGGTGGACCTGCCGTACGCCCTGCCAGGCCGGCCGGTGCGTGGCGCGGTGCGGGAACGGGCGGTTGGCCCGGGCCATCACCGGCACCCGGGGGTCGAGGGCCGGCATCCGCCGGCCCTCCCCCACTGTCATGCGGCACTCCATGAACGTCTGGACGAGTGTCCGGCACTCGGGATCGTCAAGTCGCCATCACAACGAGGAAGTTGAGCTGGAGAACAACACATGGACCGGATCAGGACAGCAGGAAGTCGGCCTCTCCCGCCTTGGCGCCTTCGATGAACGCGGTCATCTCGTCCGCGGTGTAGATCAGCGCCGGGCCGTCGGGGTCGGTGGACTGGCGTACGGCGATCCGGCCGTCGGCCAGCTTCATCGCCTCCAGGCAGTTCCCGCCGTTGCCGCCGCTCCAGGGCTTGTGCCAGCCCTCGCTGCCCAGCTCCCGCGCGGGCATGCCGTTGTAGACGTGTCCGCGCGGCTCTATGTGATCCATTCACAGCTCCTTGCGGAGATCCCGGAGGATCTCCTTCGTGCGTTGTGCCGTAGCGGCCTGCGCCGCCATGCGGTCCATGACCTCGAGGTGGGTCGCCACCTCGGCGCGCCCGTCCAGGTAGACGGCGCCGGTCAGGTACTCGCTGTAGACCATGTCCGGCAGCTCCGGCACGGCGAATCGGAACAGCACGAAGGGCCCGTACGTCCCCGGGTGCGGTCCGCTCGCGAACGGGACGACCTGGAGCGTCACATGGGGCAGCTTCGTGGCCTCGAGCAACTTGTCGATCTGCGTACGCATCACCTCCGGACCGCCGACCGGACGGCGCAGGGCGGTCTCGTCCATCACCGCCCACAAGCGCGGGGCGTCGGTACGGGTGAGCAGTTGCTGGCGCCGCATGCGCAGGGCGACGTGCCGCTCGATGTCGTCCGGGCTCGTCTGGCCGACGGCACCGGACTTGAGTACGGCGCGCGCATAGTCCTCGGTCTGCAGCAGGCCGGGGACGAAGTGCGGCTCGTAGGAGCGGATGAGGCTCGCCGCGCCCTCCAGGCTGACGTGCATCGAGAACCAGCCGGGCAGGATGTCGTGGAAGCGCTGCCACCAGCCGGGTCTGTTGGCCTCCTCGGCCACCTGGACGAAGAGTTCGGCCTCGTCGTCGGGTACGCCGTAGGCCTTGAGCAGAAGTTGCAGGTACGGGATCTTGAGGGCGACCTCGGCCATCTCCATGCGGCGGACGGTGGCGGGTGCGACGCGCAGCACGCGGGCGGCGTCCTCGCGTTTCAGTCCGGCGCGTTCCCGCAGGTCCAGCAGGCGCCGGCCGAGGACCACCTGACCCACCGTCGGGGCGGACCGCGGTTCGCTCACGCTCCCACCTCCATCAAAAGCTCCACCGAAAGCTACGTCGACCGTTCCACCGACAGCTCCACCGAAATGTTTCCCGACAGCCCTGCGGCGCCATTCGAAGGTGCATTCGAAGACCGGTCGGATCTCCGATGACCCCAATTGGCGCCGCGCGACGTGCTGTTGCGAGCAGTGTGCCACGGCCTCCGGCCGCGTCACACGGCACTCTGCAATTTTCAGAGTGACACTTGCCAAGTGTTCACGGCGGGGAGATAGTGGCAAGCGTGATTCCGTCCGCGCCCTTAGGAACAGACGCCGCAGACCGTCCCGGTCTCGGTGCCGCCACGGCAGTCCCCCAACGGGGCACGGCCGAGCGCCGGTTTCGCTTCGAGCTGGCCGCCCATCCGGGTTCCGTCGCCCAGGCGAGGCGTCTGGCGCATGCCCGGCTGACCGGCTGGTCGGTGTGCGAGGACACCTGCGACAACGCGGCCCTGGTCGTGTCGGAGCTGGTCACGAACGCGATCGTGCACACCGCGAGCAGTCACGTCGTGTGCGAGCTGCAGGACCACGACGACACCGTGCGCATAGCCGTGCGCGACGAGGGCTGTGCCCCCGGAGAACCCCACCCGTCCCCGCAGCGGCCCGACGAGGAGCACGGGAGGGGATTGCTTCTCGTCGACGCGCTGTGCCGGGCGTGGGGCGCCCAGGAACACGGGCCCGGACTGCTGGTCTGGGCCGAGCTGGCCCGGCGGACCGACGCGGCTGATGACAGCGCCGAGCCGCGCGACGACCTCGGCTGGGGCGCCCGCCCCAAGCCCGGACGCCCCGACGACTCCGACGAGGACGAGCCCCCGGAGGGCCGGTACCGCTCTTCGGAGCAGCCCCCGCAACGGACACCGGAGCATCAGCCCCGCCACGAGGTACCGGGGCAACACCACCGCCACGCGGCCACGGGCCAACACCACCACGAGGCCCTGGAGCAGCACCGCCACGGTGCCCCGGAGCCCCACCGGCACCGGACCCTTGACCGACCCCCGCACCAGCCTCTGCACCGCGCCCCTGAGCAGCACCGCGGCGGGGACCGCCCGTGACCGGCGGCTACGACGCCGACCGCGTGGACGGCACCGGCTCGGCACGGAACAGCCCCGCCGGCATCGCCCCGCGCACCCCCACGAGCCTCGGTCTCGACACCCTGGTGCGGTTGCGGCGTCACCGGTCCGCGCCGGACGCGCCGCGGCGGCTCACGGTGCCGGACGACATGAGCGCACCACTCGGCTGCGACGCCGTGGCCGTGCCCGACCGTCTCGGTCCGCTGGTCGTACCCCGGCTGCCACGGCTGGGCTGTGTGTACGCCGACGGCGTCCGCTGGTGGTGGATCGTTCCGTCGGACTCCGACTACGCCCTGCCCTGGCCGTCCCCGGCCCACTACGCCCCCGGTGCCCTGGTCACCGGCACCGCCCGGCTCATCCACCGGCCGGAGGGAACGGTTCCGTACACCCCGCCGATCCCCCTGTACCTGTCCCTGTGCCGGGTGACGGGGACGGCCCCGGACTGGTCCCGGGCCGTCTCGGCGTAGCCCTGCGCCGGCCTTGGCCGAGGCGCCCACCCAAGGCGCCGGGTGCCCAGGCGCCCACCGAGGTAAGGAAGCCCAGGCGCCGGGTGCCGAGGCGCCCACCGAGGTGCGGAGGCCCGGGCGCCCACTCAGGTACCGGCTTCCGCTGCGGAGCGGCTGCGGCTTGTCCGCGGCTGCTCGCGCGGTCCTCGCGCCCCTTGGGCCGGCCGCCCACCGGTCGGCTGACGGGGCCGGCCTCCGTCCCGGCCGCCCCGCTCCACCTGCACCTCCACCTCCCACCGCACGCTCCCACCACTCCCCCCGCACTCCCCCACGCGCCCTCCCCGACGCCGGCCCGTGCGGGGATAGTGGCCCTTCCGTCACGGTCCGGGAGGTCACGGTGAGGAAGCGGCGGGGGGCGCCCGAACCCGCGGTGTCGGGGTCGGAGCAGCTGTTGTTCGGCGGGCCGCTGCGCTACGACGTGGGCTGGAACGAGCACGAGGACGCCTTCCTGGAGCTGAGCCTGCGCGCGATGGTGGTCCGGCTCCCCGGCATGCTGGCGTCCAGTCTCCGGCTGGCCCGGCAGGCCGACGCCCGTGCCTCGTGGATCGTCCTGGCCGCCGAGGTGGTCCGGGGTGCCGCCCAGGCGGTGAGCCTGCTGGCCGTGAACAGCGCGCTCGGCAGTCTGCTGACTGGCCCGGACATCCAGCAGCGGCTGCGCTCGGCCGCCCCCGCCCTGGTCGCCATGGCCGCCGTGGCTCTCGTGACCGTGCTGCTGCGGGCGGCCTCCACCTACGCCACCGGGCGGCTGGAGCCCAAGGTGGAGCGGGTGGCGACCGAGCTGTATCTGGAGCGGGCGGCGAACGTGGAGCTGGCCGCGATCGAGGACCACGCCTTCCACAAGCTGCTGGACACCGCCCGGTACGGCGCCGAATCCGCGCGCCGCATGATCTCCTACGGCACCCGGGTGATCGGCGCGCTGATCTCGCTGGCGGCCGCCGCGGGCGTGCTGGCGGTGCTGCACCCGGTCCTGCTGCCGCTGCTGGTCACCATGACCCTGCCCAGCGCCTGGAGCGCGCTGACCAACGCGCGGCGCCGCTACGAGTCCTTCCACGTCTGGGTGCAGCACGCCCGCGCCGGCCGGCTGATCAGCCATCTGCTCACCGAGCAGGCCGCGGCCCCGGAGATCCGGGTGCACGGGGTCGGCCCGTTCCTGCTGCGCCATTTCCGGTCCATGTCCCAGACGGCGGAGGCGGAGCAGGCCCGGCTGTCCCGGCTCGCCGCCCGGACCGGTCTGATCGCGGCGGCCTGGACGGGCCTCGCCACACTCGCCACCTACGCCACACTGGGCGCCCTGCTGCTGGCCGGCGCGATGGCCCTGTCGGTCGCCGGTACGGCGGTGATCGCGATCCGCACCGGTGCCGCGAGCCTGGACACACTGGTGCTGGAGATCAACCAGCTGCACGAGGAGGCCCTGTTCGTGGGCGATCTGCAACGGCTGTACGTGGAGGCGGCCGAGCGGGCCATCCCGGCGGGCGGCGAGGCCCTCCCGGAGGACCCGAAGGAGATCCGGTTCGAGCACGTCACCTTCAGCTATCCGAGTGACGCGAGTCCGGATGCCCCGGCCCGCCCCGCCCTGGACGACGTCACCCTCACGCTGCCGCTCGGCCGGATCATCGCGCTCGTCGGCGAGAACGGCTCGGGGAAGACGACGCTGGTCAAGCTGCTGGCGGGGCTGTACACGCCGGACCGGGGCCGCGTTCTGTGGGACGGCGTCGACGCGGCGGGGGCCGACCGGCGGCTGCTCGCCGAACGCATCGCGATGGTGGCGCAGGACTTCAAGCGCTGGCCCTTCACCGCCCGGGTGAACGTGGCCGTCGGCCGCTCCGGCGCGCCCATGACCGAGGAACGGCTGGCCGTGGCCGTGGCCGAGGCCGGGGCCGGGGAGGTGGTCGCGGATCTGCCGCGCGGCCTGGACACCCTTCTGGCCCGCGACTTCAGCGGCGGGCACGAGCTGTCCGGCGGCCAGTGGCAGCGACTCGGCATCGCCCGGGCGGCGTACCGGCGCGGGCGGGTGCTGATCGTGGACGAGCCGACGGCCGCGCTGGACGCGCGGGCCGAGCTGGAGGTGTTCGAGAAGATCCGGGCGCTGGCCGGCAGTGGCCAGACGGTCGTACTGATCACCCACCGGCTGGCCTCGGTCCGGCACGCCGACCTGGTGCATGTGCTGGAGCACGGGCGGCTGGTGGAGTCCGGGACCCCGCAGGAGTTGCTGGCCGGGGGCGGTGTCTACGCCGAGCTGTACGCGCTGCAGGCGCAGCAGTTCACCGCGGAGGTCCCGGCACCGAAGCCGGCCTGAGCGACCTCACTCCGTGTGGTCACCGCCCCGTACGATCACCAGGAACGTGTCCGTCGCGAGGTCCATGACGACTTCCGCCGGCAGGCCTTCCTGACGCCGGGCGTGCGCGAACTCCTCCGCGGGCCAGGAGCCCCGCGGACCACCGGCGGGAAAGCGTTCGAGCACGGTTCGCCCGTTCACCATCTCGCACCTCCAGAAAGCATCGTGCTTATGCGAGTTAACGCCCTGGAGACGGAAAACGCCTCGCTCGGTGACGGGACTGAGACATTACCTACACCCATCCGGCGCGGAGCGTGAGAACACGTTCACTTCGTGACAGGAAACGCACTGTCCGTGTCAGGAGTCGTACTCGTCGTGAAGGCGGAGCGGGTCGCTGCCGGCGGGGCTGCGGCCGAGCGCGGTCAGGTCGAGCAGACCGGCGAGGGTGCCGAGTCCGTCCAGCCCGTCGTCGTACACCGAGTAGGTGTGGAAGACCCGGTCGTGGTCGCGCAGGAAGCAGCTGATGCCCGGGCGCTCGGTCAGGCCCCGGTCCGACGTCACCGTGGCCTCGAAGTCGAGGTTGAAGTCACCGCCGGAGGAGTACCAGGGCACCGCCCAGCCCATCCGCGCCTTGAACGGCAGGATCCGGGTGAAGGGCGCCCGGGAGACGGCCGCGAACGCGGTGTTCCGGGCGCGCAGGTGGGCGAGGTGGCCGACCTGGTCCAGGAAAGCCGAGCAGCACGGGCAGCCGCTCTCCCACTCCGGCGCGAACCTGAAGTGGTGGACGACGAGCTGGGCCCGGTCCTCGAAGAGGTCCAGGAGGGTGGCCTTGCCGTCGCCGCCCTCGAAGACGTACTCCGTGTCGACCTCGACCATGGGCAGCCGCCGCCGCTCCGTGCCCAGGACTTCGCGTGCCCGTCTGACCGCCTCCTCCTTGTGCAGCAACTCCTCGCGCGCCGCGCGCCACTGCTCACGCGAGACGATCTCCGGAAGCGACATGGGTCCTCCTGCCGACGGTCGGTTCGGGGTGGTGACCGCCGCGGGAAGCGGAACTCATCGCCCGGCGCGGACCTTCTCGCGCCGCCTTTTCCGGCACACCCGGCGCAGGGGCCGCCACCCGGCTTCAGCCGGGCCCGTCGGTCCGTTCAGTACGTCACGGGAAGGGCCCGCAGCCCCCGGGCGCGCATCGACTGCCGCCACGTCACCTCTCCCTCGGCGAGGGCGAGTTCGGGGAGGCGTTCCAGGAGGGCCGCCAGGGCGATCTCCGTCTCCGCGCGGGCCAGCGGCGCGCCGAGGCAGTAGTGGATGCCGTGCCCGAGGGCGAGATGCCCGGCGGCGTCGCGGGAGAGGTCGAGGCGGTCGGGGTCGGGGAAGCGGGCGGGGTCGCGGTCGGCGGCGGACAGGGACGCCCAGACCGTCTCGCCCGCCGGAATGGTGACCCCGGCGATCGTGACGTCCTCCGTGGGGAACCGGCGTATGGCGAACAGCATGGGCCCCTCGTAGCGGGCGAACTCCTCGACGGCGGCGGGGAGTCGCTGCGGGTCCTTGCGCAGGGCGGCGAGCTGGTCCGGGTGCTGCAGCAGGGCGAGCACGGCGTTGCCGATGAGCTGGACCGTGTTCTCGTATCCGGCGAAGAGGATGAGGAAGGCCAGGGACATCAGCTCGTCCTCGCCGAGCCGGTCGCCCCCGTCGCGTACGGCGATCAGGTCGGAGAGCAGATCGTCGGCGGGCGCCCGGCGTTTGGCCTCGAGGAGCCGGGTGAGGAAGTCCAGCATGGCCGCCATCGCCTCCTTGGTGGCGTGGGGGCGGGCCGGGTCGGGCGCCGCGAGGCTGTCGGTCCACTGCCGGAAGTCCAGCCGGTCCCCCTCCGGGATGCCGAGCAGGTCGCAGATGACGGTGATGGGCAGCGGTGCGGCGTAGGAGGCGACCAGGTCGGTGCTGCCGTGCGGGCCGAGCGCGTCGAGAAGCCGGTCGGCGGTACGGCGGATCGGGTCGCGGAGCTGCTGCACGCGGCGCGGGGTGAAGGCGCGGCCGACCAGGCGCCGGATGCGGGTGTGGTCGGGCGGGTCCATGTTCAGGAGGTTGGCGTCGAGGGCGGGTGGCAGGGAGAGCCCCTTGTAGGCGCCGGCCGTGGCCCGCCGCTTGTCCAGCGAGAGCCGGGGGTCGGCGAGCGCGGCCCGGACGTCCTCGTACCGGGTGACGAGCCACGCGGCGGTGCCGTCCGGTCCGGTGATGCGGTGCACGGGCGCGGTCTCGCGCAGGCGCCGGTAGACGTCGTAGGGGTGGTCGAGGAGGCCGTCGGCGGGATCCATGGGCTTCAGCCTAAGGTGCCGGGACGACCTGCCGGATCACCTTCCCGACTGCGTTGTGCGGTCGGTGAGTTGGCCGACGGGAGGGAGGAGACTCCCCGGGCGGGAGGGGAGGGGAGGGGAGGCGGGGCGGGATCCGGCCCGGGCACGGGTCGCCCCGCCCCCCGGTCCGTCAGTGTCCGAGTCCCTGGTTCAGGCGGGCCAGCAGGAGATTCGGGTCCTGCTGGGTGAAGTACGCGGCGCTGTCGACGTAGACCGTCCCGTCGTGTACAGCGAGGGAGGTCGGGTTGGACAGTCCGTCCGCCTGCGTGAGGGCGGCGGTGCGGGTGCCGTCCGGATGCACCTCGACGACCTCGTTGTCGCCGATCAGGGCGGCGAGGACGGTGTCACCGTACGGCGCGGCGAACGTGAAGTCGTCGATGTGGTCGAGCCCGGTGGCCCGGGTCTCCACCGGCCCCGCGCAGCCGTTCGGCCGTACGGGAATGCGCAGCAGCGTCCCCCGGTCGCTGTTGGACACCCATACGGCACCGCCGTGGACCTTGACGCCGTTGGCGCCGAAACCGGCGCCGGTGACGGGCACCGGCGTGAGGGCGGTGTCCTGGGCCCACACGGTCGGTGTGCCCCCTGTCCGCGGAACCCGCCACACGATTCCCTGAGCCGAGTCGGCGGCGTAGAGCACTCCGTGCCGCTCGTCGAGCGCGAGACCGTTGGGCAGGGCGGTCGCCGGGAGCTGGGCTATCTGCCGGGGCGCGCCGCCGTCGGGGTCGATGCGCCAGATGCCGGTCTTCGCCGTGCCGGTGGCGTAGTCGACGTAGAGCGTGCCGTCGTGGGCGCGGGCGATACCGAAGACGGTCGCGGCCTTGAGGACGGGGGTGTTCGGGTTCGGCTCGTCGGGCAGGGTGGCGGTGATCGTCGTGTGGCCGTCCGGCGTGACGTGGGCGATCTGCCGGGCGGAGGCGAAGGTGAGATCGGCGGATCCGTCGGGCTCGACCGTGATGTTCTCCGGCGTCTGCCCTGCCGCCAGGTCGAAGTGGGCGACGATGTGCGGCTGGGACACGGTCGGTTCACCGGCGGCCGCGGGGGACGCCGCGAGCACGACGGCGGCGACGACGGCCGCAGCGGCACCGGTCGCGAGTCTGAGACGGGTGAGTCGGGGCATGAACCTCTCCTTGTGCGGGGGACATGGACCTTTCTCTTGGACGCGGACACGCCGCCGCGGGTTGACTCGGTCCGAGCCCACGCGGGCCTCACCCGGCGAGCGGCAGGCCGGGCAGCCGTAGCGCCGTGCGCTCCCGGCGTCCCTTCTCGAACTCGGCCAGCAGGGCGGTGAGTTGCTCCCGGTGCGGGTCTGCGAGGCGGCCGGAGTCGTCGAGGTGGACGGCGCAGGCGGTGGTCGTGTCGACGAGCCGTTCGAGGGTGGCGACCACCTCGTCCGCGCCCTGCGTGTGCCGGGCGAGCGAGGGGAGTTCGGCGGAGGCGAGGGTGATGGCGGCCCGGGCTTCGGCGAGGGTGCGGTAGGCCTCGCGTCGCAGGGTCCAGCGGGTGGCGCGGTCAGGGGACCGGCTCAGCACGTGTGCGAGGTAGGCGTGCGCGGCGTTCCCCGCGGCGGCCAGCCGGGCCCGCACTCCCCCGCCCCGCTGCCCCGGCATCGGCAGATGCCCGACGACCAGGACGATCACGCAGGCGAGCAGCGTCTCCCCGATCCGGCTGACGGAGGCCTGCGGCTCACCGCCGACCATGACCAGACTGAGCACGAGTACTGTCACGACCGCGGTCTGGGCGGCGAAGTGCCGTGTGGCGACGGGGATCAGGGCCCCGCTGACGGCCACGAGCGCGATGAGCCCGCCGGGCCGGGGCAGCACCGCGGCGAAGCCGGCGAACACCACGGCGCCGAGCACGGTTCCCGCCGCCCGGCACAGCACCCGGGAGGCGAGCGGCCCGAGGTCGGGCTTGACGAGGAAGACGACGGTGGCGGGCAGCCAGTACCAGTGCTGGTGCCGGCCGTACCAGCTGGTGTGGTGCAGCGCCTGGGCGAGGGCGGCGCCGGCCCCGAAGCAGAGGGCGACCCGCAGCCCGTACTCGCGCCCGCCCGCACCCGACGCGGCGCGGACGGCGGAGCGGACGGCGTCCTTGGCGCCCCGGCGCCGGGCGGGCAACCGCTGCTCCGCGCCCTCCGCCCGGTCGAAGGCCTCGGCGGCGCGCAGGAGGGCGTCGTCGAGGGCGCGCAGGGCGGGGGCGGACCGGTGGGGGGCGGGCAGCGGGCCGGTGGCGGTGTTGCCGCGGACGGCGGCGGCGAGCCGCCGGGGACCCTCCGCGGCCCTCGCCGAGACCGGCTCCCCCGCCCAGAACAGCGCGGTGGCGGCCTCGGCGAGGGGCAGCGCGGCAGCGTACTGCGCATGCAGCCGGCGCTCGGCGGCGGAAGAGGCGTACCGGCGCAGCCGGGGCCCGGCGAGGGCGTCCTGGGCATGGTCGAGGGCCGCGGTGAGCGCGGCCCGCCGGGCGGTGGCCTGCTCACCGCCCACGGCGTCCAGGAGCGCGGCGACGGCGTCGTACACCGCGGCGACCGCCGCCCGCTCCCCGTCGAACCTGAAGTCGCCGGCGAGGGCACCGGGTGTGGGCAGGGCCAGCCGCAGGACGAGCAGCCATCCGGCACCGGCGAGGAAGGCGAGGGCGCGCAGCCGGCCGCTCTCGGCCCCCGGCATCCCTGCTCCCAGGGCGGCCCCGACCAGCAGCTGTGTCCCGACGGCGGAGGCCACGGGCCCGACCGCGCTGACCCCGCCGGCGACCAGCCCGAGCCCGGTGAGCGCCAGAGCGAGCGGTACGGCGGCCAGCCCCTGCCCGGCACACGTGCCCACGAGCAGCCCGAGGGCGCCGGCCAGCGCGGGCACCCCGAGCCGCTTGACGGAGGCGCGGCGACTGCCGGGCCGGTCGTTGATGCCGGCGAGCATCGCACCGATCGCGGCCAGCACACCGTCGGACGTCCGTCCGGCGACCACACCGGCGGACAACAGCGGCCCGGCGGCGAACGCGCCCCGGGTCACCGCGCTCCAGGGCACGGGACCGCGCTGCGCGCGCAGGGCATGGGCGAGCCAGGGAGGTGCGACGAGCCGGGACACGGGACTCCTGTTCGTACGAGGGCGGGGGGCGCCTTCGGACGACGGTGGCCGGGTGACGGTGTGTCCACCGTAGAGGGCGTTTGCCGAGCGAACGGGGCGATCACGTTTCGCGCACGTGAAAGGTGCCGGGACGGCCGGTTTCTTTATGAACGCAATTCCGCGAGGCCCACCGCGATGCGTCGCAACGGCTCGCGCAGCGCGGGGCCTGGGGGCTCGGGGACCTGGTCAACCCGCCGCAGCCTGAAAAACCAGATGCGGGCAGGGTCGAGAGAAACGACCATCGGGACGTTGTCCGCCTTCTCCAGGAGCAGCCTTCGTGATCGAGCGCGTGACCGCCCCCGCCCTCTTCCCCCCGCCCACCTATTCCCACGCCTCCGTCGTCGAGGCCGGGACGAGGCTGGCCTTTCTGGCCGGGGCCGTGCCGCTCGACGAGGAGGGGGAGGTCGTCGGCCCGGGTGACCCCGTGCGGCAGGCCGAGCAGGTGATCGCCAACCTGCGGGAGCAACTCGATGCCGTGGGAAGCGACTTGGCGCATGTGGTCGCCACGGACGTGTATGTGGTGAGCAGCGAGCCCGCGGTGCTGTCCGCGGTGTGGGAGGTCGTGGAGGCCTCCGGGCTCAGCGCGGGGCCGCATGCGTCGACCCTGCTCGGTGTCGCCTGTCTCGGTTACACCGGGCAGCTGGTGGAGATCACGGCCACGGCTGTGGTGCCGGAGCGAGGAGGAGTGCCGGTGACGGGCGAGGTCGTGTTGCGTCGGGCCGTGGCGGAGGACGGCCGGGCCGCCGCCGATGTGTATCTGCGGTCCTTCGACGCCGCCCTGCCCACCGTCGTCCGCGCGCACACCGACGACGAGGTGCGGGAGTACTTCGAGCATGTCGTCGTCCCGTTGCGGGAGACCTGGGTGGCGGAGGCCGACGGCGCGGGGATCGTCGGACTGATGGTGCTGGAGGGGGCCGTGCTGTCCCAGTTGTATCTGGACCCCGAGTGGCGGGGGTGCGGTATCGGCGACCGGTTCGTCGCGCTGGCCAAGGAGCGCAGCCCGGGCGGGCTGTCCCTGTGGACCTTCCAGGTCAACGAGCCCACCCACCGCTTCTACGAGCGGCACGGTTTCACCGCCGCCGAGTTCACCGACGGCAGCGGGAACGAGGAGCGGGAGCCGGACGTGCGGTACGTCTGGCAGCCGTGAACCCCCGCGTTCCGGCTCGCCGCTACGGCCGTCCCCGCCTCCTCTCCTTGGGCAGCAGCCTGCCGTAGCTGCCCGCTCGGCCGGTGGTCAGGCCCAGGCGGGGGCCAGCCCGGTCACGGTGGTGCCCGGGCCTGCTGCGGCTCGGACACCGCGGACGATCGCCTCCGGCGACCCCGAGTCGGCGGGACCCTGGCCTGCCGGCCAAGGACCGGTGCCGGTGCGCGCCGGCTACGGCAATCCTGCCGTCATCGCCGCCGTACGCAGCACTTCACGGAGCATCTCCGGGGTGAGCCGGCCGGTGAAGGTGTTGCGCTGGCTGACATGGAAGCAGCCGAAGAGGTCCAGGCCGTCGAGGGCGACCCTGGTGCCGTGCGCGAAGGCCGGACGGGGGCGCGGCACGGTCCAGCCCGACTCGGTGAACGCGGGCAGAGCGGCCTGCCAGCCGAAGGCACCGAGGACGACCACGGCCCTCAGCGTCGGGCGCAGCAGCTTCAGCTCCTGCACCAGCCAGGGGCGGCAGGTGTCGCGCTCGCCGGGGGTGGGCTTGTTCGCGGGCGGGGCGCAGTGCACGGGCGCGGTGACGCGGACGCCGTACAGTTCCAGCCCGTCGTCGGCGCTCACCGAGGTGGGCTGAGAGGCGAGCCCCACGTCGTACAGCGCCTGGTAGAGCACGTCTCCGGAGCGGTCGCCGGTGAACATCCGGCCGGTGCGGTTGCCGCCGTGCGCGGCGGGGGCCAGTCCGATGATCGCCAGCCGGGCGTCGGCCGGACCGAAGCCCGGTACCGGCCGCCCCCAGTACGTCCAGTCGGCGAACGCGGCCCGTTTGGTACGGGCCACCTCTTCACGCCACTCGACCAGCCGAGGGCAGGCCCCGCAGTCCGCGACACGCCGGTCGAGCCGGGCGAGGGCACTGCTGTCGTCCATACGGCCACCGTATGCCCGCCGGACGGGCCGGGCTGCGGGCTGGGCCGGGCGGGGCGGGCCGCGGGCTGGGCGGGCCAGGTAAGCCAACCGCTTCACCTGCGGAGGAACACCTCACCCTGACCGCGGCGCGCGTCACTGACGTATCGGCGGGGTCAGCACGAACCACGAGGGTTCTGGGCGTCTACGGAGGGTCCGCGGCTGGGCCGGGAGTTGCGGGAAATGGGGGCCGCGGGATCCGGTGCTGGGACGTCCCCGGGGATCACCCGCCGTGCCGAGCACGTCGATCCGCTCGATGTGTTCCACGCCGACGTCGGGCTCTGCGCCACGCGGCCACCCCGCTCCCCCGGAAAATCGCCTCCGGCTCACACCGCCCGGGGAGCTAAGGTCGGGGGCATGGCTTCCGAGGTTGCGGACGAGAACGTGAACGGTGGGACCGGCGGGCCGGACGGCACCGGCTCCTCCCAGGACGCCCAGGGCGCCGGTGCCTCCGCTGATCAGCCTGTCGATGCCGATCAGCACGTCGATCCGAAGACCACCGCCGCGGTGGCCGCCGCCGCGGCCGCGGGGCCGGCCCCGGGCGAGACGGTTCGGATCGACAGCTGGATCTGGGCCGTGCGTCTGATCAAGACGCGTTCCCTGGGCGCCACCGCCTGCCGAGGCGGGCACGTCCATGTGAACGGCGAGCGGGTGAAGCCCGCCTACTCCGTGCGCGTCGGCGACGAGGTGCGGCTGCGGCACGAGGGCCGGGAACGGATCGTGATCGTCAAGCGCCTGATCCGCAAGCGGGTCGGTGCCCCGGTCGCCGCCCAGTGCTACATCGACAACTCCCCTCCGCCCCCGCCTCGCGAGGCCGTCGCGCCCGCCGGCTTCCGCGACCGGGGCGCCGGCCGACCCACCAAACGCGATCGCCGCGATCTGGAACGCCTCCGCGGCCTCGCGGGCCCGGGCGTCCCCGGCGGCTACGGCACCTTCGGCGGCGCCGCGAGCCCCAGCGGCTTCGCCGCGTCCGGCGGAACCGGTGGATCGGGCAGGCGGGCCGCCCCCGGCGGGCGCGGCGGATCCGGCGGAACCGGCAGGCACGGCGGATCCCGGTCCGGTGAGACCGGTGGCTCCCGCGAGCGCGGTGGATCCCGGCCCGGCGGAACCAGCGGACGCGGCGGATCCTGATCCAGCGAGCGCGATGGATCCAGGTCTGACGAGACCGATGGATTTCCGCGCCCGCGGTGGATCCCGGCCCGGCGGAACCAGCGGACACGGCGGATCCTGATCCGGCGAGCGCGGCGGCCCCAGGTCCGACAGGACCCGTGGGCGTCCTCGGCCACCGTGATCCCAGCGCGTTAGCCGACACGCGGCCGTCGGTGCCGGCGGCTGGGCCCCCGCGCCCGGTCGCCGGCGTTGGCGCGCCGCCGCAGCAGGCCTCGCCGCCTCTGTGTTTCTGGCGCTCCTGGTCTCGGCTGGACCCGTGTGCTTCTGACGGCGTTCGACCAGGTCAGTGTGGCCGTGGGGATCCCGTCGGCGGCGTGGCCCACCCGCGTCACCGTCGCCGTAGCGACCGGAGCAGCTCCCCGTTGTGCCCGCGTCGGGCCCAGGCGATCACGGCGAGCGGCACCATCAGGATCAGTGGGGTCGCCGCGTTCTGGCCGTCGAAGACCGTGAGCTGGACGATGAACGCGCCCGCCATGAGCGCACTGAGCGCGACCGCCGCCACGGACTGCAGCACAGGGATCAACAGCGCGACCGCCCCGGCGAGTTCGAGCGCGCCGATGGTGTACATGGCCCCACTGCCCCAGCCGATCTTGTCGAAGGACTCGACGGCCGAGGGGTGTGCGATGAGCTTGGGCAGCGCGCTCGCGATGCCGTAGAACAACGCGAGCAGGACCTGCACGGATCGCAGCGTGATCCGGGCCGCGCGCCTCCGGGCGCTGAGCGAGCCGGTGGCGGTGACGGGAGCGGCGGTCTCGGACATGGGGGCCTCCTGGGAGAAGCGGTGCCGGTTGCTTTCACCGGGGTAGACCCGGCACGGTCCGGAAACTCATCGCCCTCCGGCCGCCCGGTGCGGCCGCGGCCCGCTATGCCCTCCGCACCGCTCTCACCCAGGTCCCGTCCGGGGTCAGGTACGCGTCCACCTCAAGTCCCGCCTCTCCCAGCGCCGACTCGAACTGCTCCCTTGCCAGGGGGCGGGCGAGGAACGTCTGGGTCCAGGCCTCGAGGGGGCTGCATACCGTGCGCGCCCCGCGGACCCGGCTCCAGCATGTCGGCGGACTCGTCCACCGCCGTGACCGACCGTCATGCCTGGACAACGCCCCGTCCCCGCACACCCGTTCCCATCCCCCCAGGGTTCACTCGTTCGAGCTATTCCGCGTCAGCCGGCGGAGAACGGGAACCATCCGTGTCCCACGTACCAGTGGCCGCCCGCCCTGAGGTGGTCCCCCACGGCCCGCTCCACGGACGTGCGGCGCGGCAGTTCCGCGACCGGCAGGTCGGGGTCTCCGAAGACGAACTGGACGGGTTCGGTGTCGGACGGCTCGGTGTCCTCACGGGCGGTGCGGAACCGGTTCTGGAAGCGGACGATGTGGGAGTCGGCCGGCAGGTACCGTTTCAACTGCGGGTCGAGCAGCCAGGAGTGGCACAGCGCGGCCACCGGCCGCTCCTCGGGGAAGTGCACGGCGAAGAACTCGCGGGCCCGGTCCAGGGAGCGGTCACAGGCGGACGGCGTCAGCCGGCCCTGGAAGTCGGGGATGTGCAGGTTCAGGCAGGGCGTGCCGGGGACCGCGTCCAGTCCGGCCGCCGCGATCACCGGTGCCGAACGCTGACCGAGCCGTGCCCGCTCGAACTGCAGCCGGCCCAGCTGGTACAGCTCACCGCGGAAGTGACGGACGAGCCAGTGCCCCGCATGCACGCCGGTCGTACCGTGCCGTCTGCGGTGCACCGCCATGTGCCGGCCCAGGTCGGCCAGGGTGCGCCGGGAGACCTCGGACGGTATGCCGCGTTCCCGGTGCCGGGCGAGTGTGCGCGGGACCGCGGCGACGAACACGTACGCGGGGAAGGTGGCGCTCAGCTCGGGCGGCACCGCCCCCAGGAACTCCGCGAGGTCGGGTGGGTGGCCGGTCGCCTCCGGGTGGCGGAACAGCTCCTCGACGCACTCCGCGAGGAGCCTCAGCGCGCCCGGGTCAGCGGTGACCCGGCTCCGCCCGGCCACCAGTGCGTTGACGTCCTCGTGCGGCA
Organism: Streptomyces sp. NPDC001135; assembly: GCF_053598395.1. Lineage (NCBI taxonomy): Bacteria > Bacillati > Actinomycetota > Actinomycetes > Kitasatosporales > Streptomycetaceae > Streptomyces > Streptomyces sp. NPDC001135. Next base: position 46,561 of record NZ_JBSFKD010000008.1, read on the forward strand.
CGGCCAGGTCGAGGAGCAGCTCGGGCAGGTCGTCGGCGTCGGGCAGCAATGGATCCCCCTTCGGCGAGCGACGGACGGCACCTTGCTGCACTCCGTGGATGCACTCCGTGGTCGCACGTCGTGGTCGCGCGTCGTTGATGAACGTCGTCACCGAAGAGTACGTTGCAAGCAGGAGTGTGATACCGGTGCGTACGGGCAGTGAACCGGTGACCGCGCGCAGTCCTCTGCGGGCGCGGTTCTGGCTGTGCCTGTGGGGGCTGGCCTGGGCGGTCTTCGGCACGGCGGCGTTCGCGTTCGCCGGGCGCCCGGGATGGGCGGCGGCCTGCGGGGTCCTGTGGCTGGTCGTCACCGTGGACATGATCATGGTCCTGCGCCACATCCGTCAGGGTCCGCACTACCAGCCGGGCCGCGACGTGCCGCCGTATCCGCCGCCGGAGAACGGACCGCCGTACCCGGGAGCGCCGTACTCGAGGCGGCCGTACCAGGGACCTCCCAGGCACCGGCATCCGTGATCGGCCGACGCGGCACGCGCCGCTCAGCCGTCGAAGCGCGCCGCCTTCAGGTACTGCGGGTTCGGGTCCAGCGCGGCCGCGAGGCGGAAATGGCGTGTGGCCTGGTCGGGCCGGCCCTGGCGTTCATACGTGCGGGCCAGAGCGAAGTGCGCGAACGCGTTGTCCGGCTCGCGCTCCAGCACGATCGTGAACTCCAGCTCGGCGGGCCGCAGTTGTGCCGCCGCGAAGAACGCACGCGCGCGGAGCAGGCGGGCCGCCGTGTTCTCCGGGTGCGCGGCGATGACGCCGTCGAGCAGCTTCACCGCGCCCCGCGGATCCCGCGAGTTGAGCAGTTGCTCGGCTGCACGGAAGTCGATGACATGCGTTTCCGGAGTACGTCCGGTGGGACCGCTGGTCTCGGGCACGGCAGAGTCCTTCCCTCACTGCGGCACTTCAACGCCCGCGGAGGGGGCCGCTATTCCGGGGCTGTCCCGGGGCCCGGTTCCGAGCCCTGTGCCGCGGAAGCCCTGCGCGCCCGCCGCGCGAGGTCCTCCCACACCTCGGCGACGCGCTGGTGCAGCGCGTCCAGGGGTACGTCGTTGTCGATCACGATGTCCGCGATCTCCCGGCGCTGCTCGCGGCTCGCCTGCGCGGCCATACGCGCGCGTGCGTCCTCCTCGGTCATCCCGCGCAGCCGGACCAGCCGGTCGAGCTGGGTCTCGGGGCTCGCGTCCACGACGATCACGAGGTCGTAGAGCGGCGCCAGCGCGTTCTCGGTGAGGAGGGGAACGTCGTGAACCACTACGGCGTCATCGGCCGCGGCGTCCTCCAGCTCACGGGAGCGGGCGCCCACCAGGGGGTGCACGATCGAGTTGAGGACGGCGAGCTTCTCGGGGTCGGCGAAGACGATCGAGCCGAGCTTGGGCCGGTCCAGGCTGCCGTCCGCGGTGAGGACGTCCTCGCCGAAGGCCTCGGCCACGGCGGCGAGGCCGGGGGTCCCCGGCGCCACGACTTCGCGCGCGATGCGGTCCGCGTCGATCAGCACGGCCCCGTGCTCCACGAGCAGCCGTGACACCTCGCTCTTGCCGGCGCCGATCCCACCGGTCAGGCCCACGGACAGCATGGCTGCGCCTCCACCTCACGAACCCCCATCCGCGGGGACGACATGCCGACTCCGGCACCGCCGGTCAGGCCCACCCAAGCCTCCGCGTCCGCGGAGAGAAGTGGGCGCGGTCACCCGGCAGCCTAGCGGATCAGTTGTCGCCTTCCCGCTCCGCCAGGAACCGCTCGAACTCGCGCCCGATCTCGTCGGCCGACGGGATGTCCACGGGCTCGGCGAGCATGTTGCCCCGGGTCTCGGCGCCCGCGGCGGCGTCGTACTGGTGCTCCAGGCCCTGGACGAGCGCGGTGAGTTCCTCGTCGCCCTCCTGGATCTGCCGGTCGATCTCCGTCTGTGTGCGGTGCGCGTCCGTGCGCAGGGAGTGCGCGACTCCCGGCAGTACCAGGCCGGTGGCGGCCGTGATGGCCTCCAGGACGGTCAGGGCGGCGTCCGGGTACGCGGAGCGGGCGATGTAGTGCGGGACGTGCGCGGCGACGCCCAGGACGTCGTGCCCGGCCTCCATCAGGCGGTACTCGACCAGCGACTCGGCGCTGCCGGGGACCTGGGCCTCCTCGAAGGGGCTGCGGTGGCCCGGGACGAGGTCGGTGCGGTTGCCGTGCGGGGTGAGATCCACCGGCCGGGTGTGCGGGACGCCCATGGGGATGCCGTGGAAGTTCACGGACAGGCGTACGCCGAGCCGCTCCACGATCTGCCGTACGGCCCCCGCGAACCGCTCCCACTCCACGTCCGGCTCGGGCCCGGACAGCAGCAGGAAGGGGGCGCCCGTGGTGTCCTGGACGAGGCGGACCTCGATGGCCGGGACCTCGTAGTCGGTCCATCGGTCGCGCTTGAAGGTCAGCAGGGGCCGGCGGGCCCGGTAGTCCACGAGCCGGTCGTGGTCGAAGCGGGCGACGAGCTGGTGGGGCAGTGAGTCGAGCAGCCGGTCGACGATCTGGTCGCCGGTCTCACCCGCGTCGATGTATCCGTCGAAGTGGTAGAGCATGACAAGGCCGGCCGACTCCTGGGCGAGTGCCATGTCGACAACGGCGAGGCCCTTCGGCTCCCATGCGTACAAACCCTGCGGATCAAGCACTGTGACCGCTCCTCCTCGTGTTCCTCCTGGACAACACGCCCTGGAACGCGGGCATTCCCGCAACCGGCCACTGATCAGGGTGGTCGCTCCGACCACCTTGACGCACCGTCAGTTGGTCCTCCCGAAAACGCCTGAGGGACCGCACCTCGAAAGGTACGGCCCCTCAGGACCAGCTATCGGCTAAGCCCAGTGGCTAGCGTTCAGCTCTGGCCGCCGGCCAGCTTCTCGCGCAGTGCGGCCAGCGCCTCGTCCGAGGCCAGCGCGCCGGAGGTGTCCGCACCCTCGGAGGAGTACGAACCGCCGGTCGCGGCCGGAGCCGCAGCCTCGCCACCCTCGGCCGCGGCAGCGGCGTCGGCCTCGCGGGACTTGATGACCTGCTGCTGGTGCTGCTCGAAGCGCTGCTGCGCCTCGGCGTACTGGCGCTCCCACTCCTCGCGCTGCTTCTCGTAGCCCTCGAGCCAGTCGTTGGTCTCGGGGTCGAAGCCCTCGGGGTAGATGTAGTTGCCCTGGTCGTCGTAGGACGCGGCCATGCCGTACAGGGTCGGGTCGAACTCGACCGAGGCCGGGTCGGCACCGAAGGACTCGTTGGCCTGCTTCAGCGAGAGGCTGATGCGGCGGCGCTCGAGGTCGATGTCGATGACCTTGACGAAGATCTCGTCGTTGACCTGGACGACCTGCTCCGGGATCTCCACGTGGCGCTCGGCCAGCTCGGAGATGTGGACCAGACCCTCGATGCCCTCGTCCACGCGGACGAACGCACCGAACGGCACCAGCTTCGTGACCTTACCGGGCACGACCTGGCCGATCTGGTGGGTGCGGGCGAACTGCTGCCACGGGTCTTCCTGGGTCGCCTTCAGCGACAGGGAGACGCGCTCGCGGTCCATGTCGACGTCGAGGACCTCGACGGTGACCTCCTGGCCGACCTCGACGACCTCGGAGGGGTGGTCGATGTGCTTCCAGGACAGCTCGGAGACGTGGACCAGACCGTCGACGCCACCCAGGTCCACGAAGGCACCGAAGTTGACGATCGAGGAGACCACACCGGAGCGGACCTGACCCTTCTGGAGGGTCGTGAGGAACGTCTGGCGGACCTCGGACTGGGTCTGCTCCAGCCAGGCACGGCGGGACAGGACCACGTTGTTGCGGTTCTTGTCCAGCTCGATGATCTTGGCCTCGAGCTCCTTGCCGACGTACGGCTGGAGGTCGCGGACGCGGCGCATCTCGACCAGGGAGGCCGGGAGGAAGCCACGGAGGCCGATGTCGAGGATGAGACCACCCTTGACGACCTCGATGACGGTACCGGTGACGATGCCGTCCTCTTCCTTGATCTTCTCGATGGTGCCCCAGGCACGCTCGTACTGGGCGCGCTTCTTCGAGAGGATCAGGCGGCCTTCCTTGTCCTCCTTCTGGAGGACCAGGGCCTCGATCTCGTCGCCGACGGCGACGACCTCGTTCGGGTCGACGTCGTGCTTGATCGAGAGCTCGCGGCTCGGGATGACACCTTCGGTCTTGTAACCGATGTCGAGCAGGACCTCGTCCCGGTCGACCTTCACGATGACGCCGTCGACGATGTCGCCGTCGTTGAAGTACTTGATCGTCTCGTCGATCGCTGCGAGGAAGGCTTCCTCGTTACCGATGTCGTTGACCGCTACCTGCGGGGTGGTGGCGGTGGTCTCGGTGCTGCTCGTCATGTGGGAAAGGGCTCCGGTACGGACATTGAAGTCGTAGGTACTGCTTACGCCGGGAGCCCGTTTCGCTCTGCAGAAGCCGGACAGCCAAGGAAGCGCCCCACCAGAGACTGGTGATGGCGCCTCGACAACCGAGGGGACATACAACAGATGCGAGCGCAGCCTGCTACGTCTGAGGTGCGCAGGCCCGCAGCGCAACTTGTAGCATACGGGGGCAGCCGGACATGGTCAATGCGCGAAGGCGCACACCGGGGGCGGATCACCGCATAACCGGCAGAAGAAACGTCCTTTGAGGCCACATGGCCTGTGGGACCGCCACCGTCACGGACCCCTTCCGGGTTGGACGGAAGAGTACGACGAGGGAGCCGATCATCCAAGAGCCGGAAGCGTACGAACCCCAGGGATCCGAGGCCGCAGAACCGGAGGCCACGCGGCGTGACGCCGGCGTCGCTGAGAGCTCGCGGGCCAACCGGGGCTGGTGGGACCGCAACGCGGACGAGTACCAGACCGAGCACGGCACGTTCCTCGGTGACGACCGCTTCGTGTGGGGTCCGGAGGGCCTGGACGAGGTCGAGGCCGAGCTGCTGGGCCCGTCGGAGGAGCTGAAGGGCAAGGAGGTCCTGGAGATCGGCGCGGGCGCGGCGCAGTGCGCGCGCTGGCTGGCCGCCCAGGGCGCCCGTCCGGTGGCGCTGGACCTCTCCCACCGACAGCTGCAGCACGCCCTGCGCATCGGTGGATCGTTTCCCCTCGTCTGCGCGGACGCCGGCGCGCTGCCCTTCGCGGACGGCTCCTTCGATCTGGCCTGCTCGGCGTACGGCGCGCTGCCGTTCGTGGCCGACCCGGGGCTGGTGCTGCGCGAGGTGCGCCGGGTGCTGCGGCCGGGCGGCCGGTTCGTCTTCTCGGTGACGCATCCGATCCGCTGGGCGTTCCCCGACGAGCCGGGACCCGAGGGCCTGTCCGTGTCCTCCTCCTACTTCGACCGCACACCGTACGTGGAGCAGGACGAGGAGGGCCGCGCGGTCTACGTCGAGCACCACAGGACCCTCGGCGACCGGGTCCGGGACATCGTGGCGGCCGGCTTCCGGCTGGTGGACCTGGTGGAGCCGGAGTGGCCGTCCTGGAACACCTCGGAGTGGGGCGGCTGGTCGCCCCTGCGCGGCAACCTGCTCCCGGGGACCGCGGTCTTCGTGTGCGAGCGGGACTGACCGGTCCCCGCCGGCCCTCGGGGGCACGCGCGCGTGGAGGTCGTTCTCGCCGTCGTACGACACTGGGGGCGTGATCCGTTACGACGCCCTGGACGCGCTGCCCGTGCGTTCCGCCCTGCCCGCCCTGACCGAGGCCCTGGAGGGTGCCGGGACCGCCGTGCTCGTGGCGCCGCCCGGCACCGGCAAGACGACGCTGGTACCGCTTGTGCTGGCGGGGCTGGTCGGCGGCGGGCCGGCACGGCGGGTCGTGGTGGCCGAGCCGCGCCGGATCGCGGCCCGGGCGGCGGCCCGGCGGATGGCCTGGCTGCTGGGTGAGAGGCCGGGCGAGAGCGTCGGCTTCACGGTGCGGGGCGAGCGCGTCGCCGGGCGGCACACGCGCGTGGAGGTCGTGACGACCGGTGTGCTGCTGCAGCGCCTGCAGCGCGATCAGGAGCTGGCCGGCGTGGACGTCGTCGTGCTGGACGAGTGCCACGAGCGGCACCTGGATGCCGACACGGCGGCCGCGTTCCTGTGGGACGTGCGGCAGGCGCTGCGGCCGGAGCTGCGGCTGGTGGCCGCGTCGGCGACGACGGACGCGCAGGGCTGGGCCCGGCTGCTGGGCGGGGCACCCGTGGTCGAGGCGGACGGGGTCGCGCACCCGGTGGAGGTGGTGTGGGCGCCGCCCGCGCGCCCGGTACGGCCGCCGCACGGGATGCGTGTCGATCCGGCGCTGCTGGCGCACGTGGCGTCCGTGGTGCGCCGGGCGCTGGCCGAGCGGGAGGGGGACGTGCTGTGCTTCCTGCCCGGTGTGGGCGAGATCGCGCGGGTGGCGGGGCAGCTCGGGGATCTCGGGGCGGTGGATGTGCTCCAGGTCCATGGACGGGCGCCGGCCGCCGTGCAGGACGCGGTGCTCGCTCCGGGGGCCCGGCGCCGGGTGGTGCTGGCGACCTCGGTGGCGGAGTCGTCGCTGACGGTGCCCGGGGTGCGGGTGGTGGTGGACTCGGGGCTCGCGCGGGAGCCGCGGGTGGACCACGCGCGCGGGCTGAGCGGGCTGACGACGGTGCGGGCCTCGCGCGCCGCCGGGCGGCAGCGGGCCGGGCGGGCCGGGCGGGAGGCGCCGGGGGCGGTGTACCGGTGCTGGGCGGAGGCCGAGGACGGGCGTCTGCCGGCGTTTCCGGCGCCGGAGATCAAGGTGGCCGACTTGACCGCGTTCGCCTTGCAGGCGGCTTGCTGGGGGGATCCGGACGCCTCCGGGCTGGCGTTGCTCGATCCTCCGCCGGGTGGGGCGATGGCCGCGGCGCGCTCCGCGTTGGCAGCGGTGGGGGCGGTGGACCCCGCCGGTCGGGCGACTGCGGTCGGGGCGCGCTTGTCGTTGCTGGGGGTCCACCCCCGGCTGGGGCGGGCCTTGCTGGACACGGCCGGTGAGGGTGCGGAGGTCGTCGCTCTGCTCTCCGAAGAGGTGCCGCGGGACTACGGGGATGATCTTGCCGCTGCTTTGCGGCGTGCCCGGAGCGGGAGGGACGCCTACGCTGCGCGGTGGACTGCGGAAGTGCGGCGGCTGCGGGCCCTCTCCGGGGACTCTCCCCACCCGCGCGCCCGTGACCGCCGTCGGACGGAAGGCGCCGAGCAGGCCCCACCGGGCACCCCGGCGGGGGTGCGCGTCCGCGGGGCGGAGGTCGCCGGCCAGGTCGGACCGGGCGCCGGTGACGACAAGCTCGCCGGGCTCGTTGCCGCTCTCGCCTTTCCCGAGCGGGTCGCCAGGCTCGACGGTGGGTCGTATCTGATGGCCTCCGGGACTCGGGCCGAGCTGGGGGACGGGTCGGCGCTGCGGGGAGCGCCCTGGATCGTCGTGGCCGTGGCCGACCGGCCCGCGGGGAAGGGGCACGCGCGGGTGCGGCTCGGGGCTGCCGTGGAGGAGGGTGTGGCTCTGACCGCCGCCGGCCCGCTGCTCACCGAGCGGGACGAGGTGCACTGGGCCGACGGGGACGTCGTGGCCCGGCGGGTCGAGCGGCTGGGGGCCGTCGAGCTGGCCGTGCGGCCTCTGAAGGGCGCCGAGCCGGCCCTCGTACGCGCGGCCCTCCTCGAAGGGCTGCGGCAGGAAGGGCTCGGGTTGCTGCGCTGGTCACCGGAGGCGGAGGTACTGCGGCAGCGGCTGGCGTTCTTGCGGGCGCATCGGGGGGAGCCGTGGCCGGACGTGTCCGACGACACGCTGCACGCGCGCGTGGACGAGTGGCTGGAGCCGGAGCTGAGCAGGGCGCGGCGGCGGGCCGATCTCGGGCGGATCGACGCCGGGCAGGGGCTGGCGCGGCTGCTGCCGTGGGCGAGCGGGGAAGCCGCGCGGCTGGACGAGCTGGCTCCCGAGCGGATCACCGTGCCGAGTGGGTCCGGAATCCGGATCGACTACCGGGACCCTGAGCGGCCCGTGCTCGCGGTGAAGCTTCAGGAGATGTTCGGGCTGCGCGACACGCCGGCCGTCAGCGGCGTACCGCTCCTCGTTCACCTGCTCTCCCCCGCCGGACGGCCCGCCGCCGTCACGGCCGACCTCGCCTCCTTCTGGAAGGACGGCTACAAGGGCGTACGCGCGGAACTGCGCGGGCGGTACCCGAAGCATCCGTGGCCCGAGGACCCGGCGACCGCCGAACCCACCCGGCACACCAACGCGCGGCTCAGGCGCTGACCGGTTCCGTCGTCCGAGCGGGGGCCGGGTCCTCGGGGCGGCGGGCGCGGGCCTCCAGGTAGAGGGAGAGGGCGAGGAGCAGCAGGCCTGCCGTCAGGGAGCCCCGGGGGACGTACGAGGTGAGCGTCAGGACCAGGGTGCGGTTGTGCTTGACCAGGGCGACCGTGTGCTCGGTGTAGTCCTCGCGCATCCTCACGTCCCCGGCGAACGCCGTGACCCTGGCCCGGCCGCCCAGCAGGGTGCCGCCGCGCAGTTCCTCCTTGTGGAGTTCCTCGCCGTAGACGGGTGCGCCGGTGACCGGTTCGACCCAGAACCTGCGGACCGTGCTGTACCAGCGGGTGGTTCCGGTCCTGGCGACCGATTCCGGGGTGATGCCCTGGACGGGCATGGTCTTCGGCATCGGGACCTTCGTCCAGGGGATGGTCTGCTCGAAGTAGTAGACGGTCAGGCCGCGGAAGGCCCGGGTGCCCTTGTAGTGGATGGGGCTGGTGGTGCGGGTCTGCGCGTCGAAGTACTCGTAGTCGCGTTTCTGCGTCAGGAAGGGCCACTTGAACTCGATGCCCCGGCGGGTGACCGGGTCGCCGTCGACCATCTCGCCGGTGGCGTGGACGGGGTCCTGGCTGTGGGCGTCGAAGATGTACCGCTCGGGGACCTTCGAGACCATCCTGCCGTCGGGCCCCTGGACGTAGGAGAGGCCGTCCCAGACCACGACCGGCCGGCCCGCCGTCTTCTCGATCTTCTTCGCGGCCTCCACGTTGCCCCTGAGGGTCTGCACGATGGTGACCACGGAGACCTTCTTCGCGCGCATGGTGCCGTAGTCGAGGAGGGTGGCACCCCTGGCTTCCAGGACCATGTCCTGGTACTGGTTCGCGGGGATCCTGGCCAGGCGCGGGAAGGCGTACCAGCGCATGAGCGGGGACAGCGCCGCGCAGAAGACGGCGCAGGCGAGCAGGACCAGGCTTGCCTTGCGGCGCATGGAAGGCCTCCCTCCCGGACGGGCGCGGCTACGGATGCGAGGGCACCGTCGTCAGCAGCGGCTTGGGGGACGTCCGGCCCGTCGGTGCGCCCATGGCGGTCATCGCCAGGACCAGGGCGAGCGCGAGGGCGAGGGCGAGACCGGTCGCGGCGGCGATCAGGGCGCGCATACGGGCCTCCCGGCGGACGGTCGGGCTCCTGACGATCTGCTGATGGTTCGTCAGGTCCGGCACCGTAGCAACGGGCGGGTGAGATGAGAACAGCGGTGCACGCACGAACGAGGGCGCCCTCCCCGCCGGTGCGGGGAGGGCGCCCGGTTCGGGCCGCAGTGGGTCAGGAGGAGGACGGGCTCGGGGACGGGGACGGGCTCGCCGAGGTGTCGGCGGCGGCGACCTTCAGTTCGACGGTGAGGGTGCCGCCGCCGGGGGTGGTGACGCGCAGCAGGAAGGTGCCGGTGGTGTCGTCCGCGTACAGCTTCGGCAGGGTCAGCAGGCCCTTGTCGTCGGTCTGGAGGCCGGTGAGGGTGCGTACGGGCTTGCCGTCGGCGTCCTTGAAGTAGGGGCCCTTGTCGTTCTCGGTGGCGTCCTTGTCGGACTTGATCAGGGTGGCGGTGGCCGCGACCTTGTCCGCGACGGCGCCCTTGTACGTCGCCTTGACCTGGACCTGGTCGGCGAACTCGCCGTCCGGGGTGCAGGTCAGCGGGGTGTCGCTGGTGCGGGCCAGGGTGTCGGCCGCGCGCTCGGTGACGGTGGCCGGGTAGGCGACGCCCTTGACCGAGCGGCCCACGACGGTGGCGGTGACCTTGAAGTCACCCGTCTTCTCGCCCGCCTGCAGCGCCGGGGCGAGAGCGACACCCTTGGCGTCGGTGACGACCGTGGCCACGGTCTCGCCGCCGCTGAAGGTGGCGTCGGTGTCTCCGCTGATCGTGAACCTGATCCTGACCTTGGCGACGGACTTGTCGGCCTTGCTCTCGGCACGGGTGCCGATCCGCTCGGTGAAGGCGTGCCCGGCCATCGCGCTGAGCTCGGCGGTGTCCGCGTCCTCCAGGTGGTCCACCGTGTCGGTGGGGGTCGGCGGGGTCGTCGGCGGGACGGGCGGCTTCGGCGGCTTCGGGCTCGGGCTGTCGTGCCCGCGGCCGGGCGTGCTGGGCTTCGGGTCCGGCTTGGGATCCGGCTTGTGCCGGGGCTTGGCCTTCGGCGGGCCGGGGTGCTTCGGGGACCGGGCGTGCGGGGTTTCGTCGTCGCTGCGGTGGGTGGGCACGCCGCCGGTGCCGTCGGGCACGGAGTGGGTGCCCTTGCGGTAGTACTCCAGCCAGTTGAGGACCAGGTTCAGATAGTCCTGCGAGTTGTTGTAGCTGAGGATCGCCCTGTGCAGGTCCGTCTCGTCCGAGAGGTCCCAGCCGTTGCGGCACAGGTAGTGGCCGGCGGCGAGGGCGGCGTCGTAGACGTTGTTGGGGTCCTTCTTGCCGTCGCCGTTGCCGTCGCGGCCGGCCCAGGCCCAGGTCGACGGGATGAACTGCATGGGGCCGACGGCCTGGTCGTACTCGCTGTTGCCGTCGTACGCACCGTGGTCGGTGTCCTTGATGAGTGCGAAGCCGTTGCCGTCGAGGGCCGGGCCCAGGATCCGGCCCAGCGTGGTGCCGTCCGCGTCGACCCGGCCGCCGCGGGCCTGGCCCGACTCCACGTTGCCGATGGCGGCGAGCAGTTGCCAGGGCAGATTGCAGCCGGGCTTGGAGGACCGCAGCTCGGCCTCGGCCTTCTTGTAGGCGTCGAGGACCGTCGCCGGGATACCGGCCTCGGAGTCGCCCCGGGCGACGGGGGTGCCGGCGGTCGGCGAGGGGCTGGGGTTGGGACTGTTGAGCGGCGGCAGGTCCGTGTAGTACGGGGAGTTGCCGGTGGCGTTGCCGTTGCCGTCGGAGGGCGGGTCGGGTACGGGGGCGGAGGCGCCGGTCGTCGCCTGTCTGCCGTGGTCCTCGCCGGTCACTCCCGGAGCCTGGGACGCGGACAGAGCCGCGACCGCCGCCGCGGCCACGGCGGTGGTCGCCGCCCCCTTGCGCAGCCGCCTTCCGAAATGCGCCGCCATCGAGTGAACCCCTCCCGTGGACGCCCTGCGTCCCTCTCCTCTGTCTGCCCTGCTCTGGTGTGACGGTTGACCCGGTGATCCGGTTGCCCCTGTGTCGCCCTTCCGTCCGTGTGACGCGCGTTCGACCCCGTGTGCCGGGCAGGCGACGCAGGTGACCCTACGGCAACTTCCCTGGCGTCGGGACCCGCTCACGCCCGTTTTCAACGGTTGGCCAACTCTCGTTACCACCTACGGCTCCGGACGGGCGTCCCGCATACTGGACTGACCTGATCACCGGCACGGCGCCATGGCCGACGACCGTTCCAGGGGGCTCCGTTGCCGTTCACGCTCAGTCATGCGGCCGCCGTCCTGCCCGCGGTCCGCCGGGACGGGACCGGACGCGGCCCGCTGGTGCCGGCGGTACTCGTCGCGGGGTCCTTCGCGCCCGACATGACCTTCTATGCGGCGAGTGTCCTTCCGGGCGGCATGGAATTCGGCGCGGTCACGCACTCGTTCGCCGGGGTCGGCACGGTCGACGTGCTCATCTCCTGGGCTCTGGTGGGGTGGTGGCTGCTCGTCCGCGAACCGTTGCTCGCGCTGCTGCCCCGGGGCCGGCAGGGACGGCCGGCCGTACTGCTGGGCTGTGGTGCGCCGCGCGCGCGGATACGGGCCGTGTCGGTGGGGTGGTGGTACGTCTCCGCCGTGCTGGGTGCGCTGACCCATGTGGTGTGGGACGCGTTCACGCATCACGGGCGGTGGGGGACGCGGCTGATTCCGGCCATCGGGCGGAGTGGTCCGGCGGGCATGCCGCTGTTCTCGTCGCTGCAGTACGGCTCGTCCGTGGCGGGTGCGCTCGTCGTCGCGCTGTTCGCCGCGCGTGCGCTGCGACGGGCGCCGGCCGGGGAGCCGGTGGGGGTGCCCGTGCTGTCCGGGCGGGACCGGTGCCGGGCCGGCGCGGTGATCGGCGGCTGCGCCGTGGCCGGGGCGGTACAGCGGGCGGCGCGCTGGTGGGAGTCCCCGGGCGCGTCCCAGCGGCCGTGGGAGCTGGTGCCCACCCTGTGCTTCGGGCTGGGCGCCGGGCTGGTCCTGGGGCTGGTGCTGTACGCCGTCGGCGTCAGGGTCTGGCGTCCGGGCCGGGGTGCGGACGGTCCCGGCGGGGTGACCGGTGCGGGCCTGGAGAGGCCCCTCGCTCGGTGAGGGACGCGACGAAGACCGTGAGAGTGGGCCGGGGGCGCGATCTGGGGATCGCGGTGAGCGCGAGGGCGAGGTAGCCGCGGGCGAGGTCGGCCCACTGGCGCCAGTCCGGGGCGGGGTCCGCGTGGGCGGTCAGGCCGGCGAGTCCGCGACGCAGGCGGATGACGGCTCCGCGGACGGTCTCGGCCGGGTCGGCGGGGATGCGGGCGGTGCTTGCGTCGGCCGCGAGGGCCGGGACCGGCGAGGCGGGCATGGCCTGCGCCGAGGCGGTGTCCGCCCAGGCCCGGGTGTCTGCCTCGGGCGTCCGGCGGTGAAGCATGCGTATACCCATGCCCGCAGTTTTGCGGCTGTGGGGGGTGGGGGGCGTTTTGGCGGGGGCCACGTGAGTGACGGTCCCTTGGGGCGTTCGGCGGACGCTCTTGTGTGATGCCAGTCACTGTGCTGGTCGGGTGGGGTGCCGGGGGTCGGGAGGCGCGGGGAAGCGGGAGGAGCCCGAGGAGCGGGGTTGCGTCCGGCGCCGCCGGGGGTGCGCCGTGGGGCCGGGCGGCGTCGTGGCGGGAAGACACCGCCGACCCGGGGGCGCTGTACTGCGCCGCCGTACAACGCCCCCGTCCCCCGAAGCGCCGCAGGCTAGTGGGCTGCCGACTCCCAGTCCGGGCCGACGCCCACCGAGACGTCCAGGGGGGCGTGCAGCTGGACGGCGTTCGCCATTTCGTGGCGGACGATCTCCTCCACCGCGGCCCGCTCGCCCGGGGCGATTTCCAGGACGATTTCGTCGTGGACCTGGAGGAGCATGCGGGACTTCAGGTCCGCCGCCCGCAGCGCGCCGTCCACCTTGAGCATGGCGATCTTGACGATGTCGGCCGCCGTGCCCTGGATGGGCGCGTTGAGGGCCATGCGCTCGGCCGCCTCGCGGCGCTGGCGGTTGTCGCTGTTGAGGTCCGGCAGATAGCGACGGCGGCCGAAGAGCGTCGCCGTGTAGCCCGTCGCCCGGGCCTCGTCGACCGCCCGGCGCAGGTAGTCCCGGACGCCGCCGAAGCGCTCGAAGTAGGCGTCCATCAGGGCGCGGGCCTCGGCCGCCTCGATGTTCAGCTGCTGGGACAGGCCGAACGCGGACAGGCCGTAGGCCAGGCCGTACGACATCGCCTTGATCTTGCGGCGCATCTCCGCGTCCACCGCCGCCGGCTCGACGCCGAACACCTGGGAGGCGGCCGTGGTGTGCAGGTCCTCGCCGGAGGTGAACGCCTGGATCAAGCCCTCGTCCTCGGAGAGGTGGGCCATCACGCGCAGCTCGATCTGGCTGTAGTCGGCGGTCATCAGGGACTCGAAGCCCTCGCCGACGACGAAGCCGCGGCGGATGGCCCGGCCCTCGTCCGTGCGGACCGGGATGTTCTGCAGGTTCGGGTCCGTGGAGGACAGCCGGCCGGTCGCGGCCACCGTCTGGTTGAACGTGGTGTGAATGCGGCCGTCCCCCGCGATGGTCTTGATCAGGCCCTCGACCGTGACCCGCAGCTTCGCCTGCTCGCGGTGGCGGAGCATGATCACCGGCAGTTCGTTGTCGGTCTGGGTGGCGAGCCAGGCCAGCGCGTCGGCGTCGGTGGTGTAGCCGGTCTTGGTCTTCTTGGTCTTCGGCAGGGCCAGCTCCTCGAAGAGGACCTGCTGGAGCTGCTTGGGCGAGCCCAGGTTGAACTCGTGGCCGGCGGCGGCGTGCGCCTCCTTCACGGCCTGCTGCACCGCACCCGCGAACGTCTGCTCCATCGCTTCGAGGTGCGCGCGGTCGGCCGCGATGCCGTGCCGCTCCATGCGGGCGAGCAGGGCGGACGTCGGCAGCTCCATGTCGCGCAGCAGTTCCGCCGAGCCGACCTCTTCGAGGCGGGTCCGGAAGGCGGCGCCGAGGTCGAGGACGGCGCGGGCCTGGACCATCAGGGCCTCGGCCTCGGCGCCCTCGTCGGTGCCGAAGGCCAGCTGGCCGTCGGCCGCGGCGGCGGGCGCCAGCTCGCGGTGCAGGTACTCCAGGGACAGCGCGTCCAGGTCGAAGGAGCGGCGGCCCGGCTTGACCAGGTAGGCGGCGAGGGCGGTGTCCATGGTCACGCCCTCGACGGACCAGCCGTGCTCGGCGAAGACGCGCATGGCGCCCTTGGCGTCGTGGAGCACCTTGGGGCGGGCGGCGTCGGCCAGCCAGGCCGCGAACGCGTTCTCGTCGGCCTCGTCCAGCTCGGCCGGGTCGAACCAGGCCGCCGCTCCCCCGGCCGCGGCGAGGGCGACCTCGGCCACGGAGCCGGTGCCCAGCGCCCAGGTGTCGACGGTGGCGACGCCGAGGGTCTCGGCGCCGTGCCCGGCGAGCCAGGGGGTCAGCTCGCCGGTGCGCAGGATCGTGCCGTCCAGCTCCACGGCGTCGGTGGCGATCGGCGTGGTCCCGGCCTCCGCGGTGCCGGGGTCGACGGCGAAGAGGCGCTCGCGCAGGGACGGGTTGCGGATCTCCAGGGTGTCCAGGACCATCGTGACGGCCTTGCGGTCGTACGCGGCCCGCTCCAGGTCGGCGACCGGCCGGGGCAGCTCGACCTGGCGCTCCAGCTCGGTCAGGACGCGGTTGAGCTTGACCGACTCCAGGTGGTCGCGGAGGTTCTGCCCGGCCTTGCCCTTGACCTCGTCGACGCGCTCGACCAGCTCCGCGAACGAGCCGAACTGGTTGATCCACTTCGCGGCGGTCTTCTCGCCGACGCCGGGGATGCCGGGGAGGTTGTCGGACGGGTCGCCTCGCAGGGCCGCGAAGTCCGGGTACTGGGCGGGGGTCAGGCCGTACTTCTCGAACACCTTCTCGGGGGTGAACCGGGTCAGCTCCGAGACGCCCTTCGTCGGGTAGAGCACCGTGATGTTCTCGGTGACCAGCTGGAAGGAGTCGCGGTCGCCGGTGACGATCAGCACCTCGAAGCCCTCGGCCTCGGCCTCGGTGGCGAGGGTGGCGATGACGTCGTCCGCCTCGAAGCCGTCGACGGCGAAGCGCGGGGCGTTCATCGCGTCGAGCAGCTCGCCGATCAGCTCGACCTGGCCCTTGAACTCGTCCGGGGTCTTGGAGCGGTTCGCCTTGTACTCGGTGAACCGCTCGGAGCGCCAGGTCTTGCGCGAGACGTCGAACGCCACGGCGAAGTGCGTGGGCTCCTCGTCACGCAGGGTGTTGGCCAGCATCGACGCGAAGCCGTAGATCGCGTTCGTCGGCTGGCCGGTCGCGGTCGTGAAGTTCTCCGCGGGCAGCGCGAAGAACGCGCGGTAAGCGAGGGAGTGCCCGTCCATGAGCATCAGCCGGGGACGGGGGCCGCCGGGGGTCTTGTCGGTCTTCTTCGATGCTGTCTCTGCCACGTCCCCGATCCTGCCACGCCGCACTGACAGTCCGGGTCGCGTCCGGCTGGTGGGTGTGAGCTCCGGCACAGCGACCGGAGACCGGCAAGTGGGGACAGGTCGGACGGGGGAAGGGGCGGCACCGCTGTCGGTGCCGCGTGGGAGGATCGTCTGCGTACTCGGGACGCGCAGTCGAAGGAGAGCGTGCGATGGCGACGAAGCCGCCCAAGGGTGATCCGGTTCAGGACGCGCCGCAGGTCGCGGAGCCCAAGCACGCGGCCGCGGGGCTGCCGGCCATCGGGCACACGCTGCGCATCGCCCAGCAGCAGATGGGTGTGCGGCGCACGGCGCTGACCCTGCTGCGGGTGAACCAGAAGGACGGGTTCGACTGCCCGGGCTGCGCCTGGCCGGAGCCGGACCACCGGCACAAGGCGGAGTTCTGCGAGAACGGCGCGAAGGCGGTGGCCGAGGAGGCCACGCTGCGCCGGGTCACCCCGGAGTTCTTCGCCGCGCACTCCGTGGCCGACCTGGCGACGAGAAGCGGGTACTGGCTGGGGCAGCAGGGGCGGCTCACCCACCCCATGTACCTCCCCGAGGGCGGCACGCACTACGAGCCGGTCGGCTGGGACCGCGCCTTCGACATCGTCGCCGAGGAGATCGCCGCCCTCTCCTCGCCCGACGAGGCCGTCTTCTACACCTCGGGCCGCACCAGCAACGAGGCCGCGTTCCTGTACCAGCTCTTCGCGCGCGAGCTGGGCACGAACAACCTGCCGGACTGCTCCAACATGTGCCACGAGTCGTCCGGGTCGGCGCTCAGCGAGACCATCGGCATCGGCAAGGGCAGCGTCCTGCTGGAGGACCTCTACCAGGCGGACCTGATCATCGTCGCCGGGCAGAACCCGGGGACGAACCATCCGCGCATGCTCTCCGCGCTGGAGAAGGCCAAGGCGAACGGCGCGAAGATCATCAGCGTCAATCCGCTGCCCGAGGCCGGCCTGGAGCGGTTCAAGAACCCGCAGACACCCCAGGGCATGCTGAAGGGCGCCGCCCTCACCGATCTGTTCCTGCAGATCCGCATCGGCGGCGACCAGGCGCTCTTCCGGCTCCTCAACAAGCTGATCCTCGAGACGGACGGCGCGGTCGACGAGGAGTTCGTCCGCGAACACACCCACGGTTTCGAGGAGTTCGCCGAGGCGGCCCGCGCCGCCGACTGGGACGAGACACTGAGGGCGACCGGCCTCACGCGCGCGGAGATCGAGCAGGCCCTCGGCATGGCCCTCGCCTCGAAGCGGACCATCGTGTGCTGGGCCATGGGCCTCACCCAGCACAAGCACGCGGTCCCGACCATCCGCGAGGTGGTCAACTTCCTGCTGCTGCGCGGCAACATCGGCCGGCCGGGCGCGGGCGTGTGCCCGGTGCGCGGCCACTCGAACGTGCAGGGCGACCGCACGATGGGCATCTTCGAGCGGCCCGCGCCGGCCTTCCTGGACGCGCTGGAGAAGGAGTTCGGGTTCGCGCCGCCGCGCGAGCACGGCTTCGACGTCGTACGGGCCATCGGCGCGCTGCGCGACGGCGAGGCGAAGGTGTTCTTCGCCATGGGCGGCAACTTCGTCTCCGCCTCCCCCGACACGGAGGTGACCGAGGCCGCGATGCGGCGCGCGCGGCTGACGGTGCATGTGTCGACCAAGCTCAACCGCTCGCACGTCGTCACCGGCGCGCGGGCGCTGATCCTGCCCACGCTGGGCCGCACCGAGCGGGACCTGCAGGCCGGCGGGGAGCAGTTCGTGACCGTCGAGGACTCGATGGGCATGGTGCACGCCTCGCGCGGGCGGCTGGCGCCGGCCGGTCCCCGGCTGAAGTCGGAGCCGGCGATCATCTGCGGTCTCGCGCGGCGTGTGCTCGGCGCGGACAGCGTCGTGCCGTGGGAGGAGTTCGAGAAGGACTACGCGACGATCCGTGACCGCATCGCGCGGGTGGTCCCGGGTTTCGAGGACTTCAACGCGCGCGTGGCCCGGCCGGGCGGCTTCACGCTGCCGCACGCGCCGCGCGACGAGCGCCGCTTCCCGACCGCCACGGGCAAGGCGAACTTCACGGCGGCCCCGGTGGAGTATCCCGAACTGCCAGAGGGCCGGCTGCTGTTGCAGACCCTGCGCTCGCACGACCAGTACAACACCACGATCTACGGCCTGGACGACCGGTACCGGGGCATCACGGGCGGCCGCCGGGTGGTGCTGGTGCATCCCGAGGACGCGCGGACACTCGGATTCGCCGAGGGGTCGTACGTCGACCTGGTGAGCGAGTGGAAGGACGGCGTGGAGCGGCGTGCGCCCGGTTTCCGGGTCGTGCACTACCCGACGACGCGGGGATGCGCGGCGGCGTACTACCCGGAGACGAACGTCCTGGTCCCGCTCGACGCCACCGCCGACACCAGCAACACCCCGGCCAGCAAGTCCGTGGTCGTCCGCCTCGAAGACCACACGGAGGGCTCCGTGGGCCGTCTGGAACAATCGGCGACCGACTGAGCGTTTGCTCAGCCAGCAGACAGGTGGACCAAGAACGGAGCCGGCCCATGGGCGAGCAGCAGCGAGTGAAGTTCCCGCAGGAGATCATCGACGAGTACGCGGCGCTCGGTGTCGACCTGCCCGCCCTCTTCTCGGCCGGACACCTCGGCACGCGCATGGGGGTGCAGATCCTGGAGGCCTCGCCGGAGAAGGTCGTCGGGACCATGCCGGTGGAGGGCAACACCCAGCCGTACGGCCTGCTGCACGGCGGCGCCTCCGCGGTGCTGGCGGAGACCCTGGGCTCGGTCGGCTCGATGCTGCACGGCGGCAGCTCGAAGATCGCGGTCGGTGTGGACCTGAACTGCACGCACCACCGCGGGGTCCGCTCGGGCCTGGTGACGGGCGTGGCCACGCCGGTGCACCGGGGCCGTTCGACGGCGACGTACGAGATCGTGATCAGCGACGAGGAGGGTCGCCGGGTGTGCAGCGCCCGGCTGACCTGCCTGCTGCGTGACGTGAACAGCGGCGACGCGGCGCACGCCGAGGGCGCCGGCGCCTGACAGCGCCTCGGCGGGGTCCGCGGGGCCCCGCCAAGCCGTCCCCCGCGCCGATGACTTGAAGGCCGGTCAGCTGACGGCCCGCCAGGACACCTTGCCAGGCCGCCTTGAAGGCCGAGGCTTTCTTTCTCCCGCGTAACTCTGCGTAATACGCGTGCAATATACATTCGCACATTCACTCTCGTCCCCCGGTGTGGACAACGCCCTTCGGGGCCCCCGGAAGTCGCCTGCAGCAACGGTGCTCGGTAATCACCAAATCGCCTGAGACTCCTGGATTGATCATGGTGAGTCCTGCAGGTTCTCAGAATGCGGACGGGGTGAATCGGCCTGAATTCCTGTTTTCCACCCCACGCTGTACCGCTCTGCATTACCCCGTGTCATAACAAGAGCGTCACAGCCTTGGTCAAGCTCTCCTCCACGTTCCCTACACACGCTTAGAGTCACCGCCAGTCACCGCTCCATCGGGAGTTCGGTACCGGCGCGGCACCCGTCGCTCCCCCGCGAAGGGGGCGGAATGTGCCTGCGGAAAGGATCGATTGTGCGACAGCGTTCTCTGGTGATTCTTACCTCCGTGCTGACCACCGGAGCTCTGACCCTCACCGCGTGTGGCTCCCGCGACAAGGACAACAAGGGCGGCGACGGCGGCAACGTGACGGTCACGATCGGCGTCGACGCCCCGCTGACCGGCCAGAACTCCGCGACAGGCCTGGGTATTCAGTACGGCGCCCAGATCGCCGTCGACGACGCCAACAAGAACAAGGCCGTCCCCGGCGTCACCTTCAAGATCAAGGCGCTGGACGACAAGGCGATCCCCGCCACCGGCCAGCAGAACGCCACCCAGCTCGTCTCCGACAAGGACGTGCTCGGAGTCGTCGGCCCCCTCAACTCCGGTGTGGCCACGCAGATGCAGCAGGTCTTCGCCACCGCCAACCTGGTGGAGATCTCCCCGTCCAACACGGGTGTCGAGCTGACCCAGGGCAAGAACTGGCAGACCACCAAGTCCCGCCCGTTCAAGACGTACTTCCGCACCGCCACCACCGACGCGCTGCAGGGCGCCTACGCGGCGGACTACGCCTACAACGGCATTCACAAGAAGAAGGCGTTCGTCGTCGACGACAAGCAGACCTACGGCGCCGGCCTTTCCAAGATCTTCAAGGAGCAGTTCGTCAAGCAGGGCGGCAAGGTCATCGGCACCGACCACGTCAACACCGGTGACCGCGACTTCTCCACCCTGGTCACCAAGATCAAGAATTCTGGTGCGGACGTCCTCTACTACGGCGGCCAGTACGACGAGTCCGAGGTGCTGACCAAGCAGCTCAAGGACGCCGGGGCCAAGATCCCGCTGTTCGGCGGCGACGGCATGTTCACCCCGACCTACATCAAGACCGCCGGCAAGGCGTCCGAGGGCGACCTGGTCACCTCGATCGGCGTCCCGGTCGACACCCTGCCCGCCGCCAAGGACTTCGTCGCCACCTACAAGGCCAAGAAGTACCCCGGTGACTACGGCACGTACGGCTCCTACGCCTACGACGCCACCACCGCCATCATCAAGGCCGTCGGCCAGGTCGTGAAGGACGGCAAGATTCCGTCCGACGCCCGCAGCCAGGTCGTCGACGCCGTCCAGAAGACCTCCTTCGACGGCATCTCCGGCAAGATCTCGTTCGACGAGTACGGCGACACCACGAACAAGCAGCTGACCGTCTACCAGGTCACCAAGGGTGAGTGGAAGTCCGTCAAGAGCGGTACGGCCAACCCGAAGTAACCCACCGCAGCACATCGCACCCCCAGGGCCGCGCGGCGCAGACCACCGTCACCGCGCGGCCCGCCTTCTACCGCCCCCTTGACTCTCCCCACCACATGGAGGCCATGCGGTGAACACCCTGCCGCAGCAGCTGGCCAACGGGCTGTTCCTCGGCTCGATGTACGGGCTGATCGCCATCGGCT
The DNA here is from genome assembly GCF_053598395.1 of Streptomyces sp. NPDC001135. Lineage (NCBI taxonomy): Bacteria > Bacillati > Actinomycetota > Actinomycetes > Kitasatosporales > Streptomycetaceae > Streptomyces > Streptomyces sp. NPDC001135. The sequence continues at coordinate 67,361 of NZ_JBSFKD010000008.1, forward strand.
ACACGATGGTGTACGGCATCGTCCAGCTCATCAACTTCGCCCACGGCGAGATCTTCATGACCGGAGGTTTCGGCGCCCTCACGGTCTACCTCGTCCTGCCGGACGGCATATCCATGTGGATAGCCCTGCCGGCGATGCTGATCGGCGGTGCACTGGTCGCCGTACTCATCGCCGTCGGCGCCGAACGCTTCGCCTACCGTCCGCTGCGCGGCGCGCCACGCCTCGCCCCGCTGATCACCGCGATCGGCCTGTCGCTCGCGCTGCAGCAGGCGGTCTTCAACTGGTACCACGTCGACGGCGACGCCAAGTCCGCCCGTGTCTTCCCGCAGTTGCCGTTCGGCCCGCTGCACATCGGCTCCGTGACCGTGCAGAGCGGTGACCTCTTCCTGATCATCGCCGCCCCGCTGTGCATGGCGGCCCTCGCCTTCTTCGTCCGGCTCTCCCGCACCGGCCGCGCCATGCAGGCCACCGCCCAGGACCCGGACACCGCCCAGCTGATGGGCATCGACACCAACCGCATCATCGTCATCGCCTTCGCCATCGGCGGCTTCTTCGCCGCGGTCGCCGGTGTCTCCTACGGCCTCAAGTACGGCTCCGTCTCCTACGACATGGGCTTCCTCGCCGGTCTGAAGGCGTTCACCGCGGCCGTCCTCGGCGGCATCGGCAACATCTACGGCGCCATGCTCGGCGGTCTCGTGCTCGGCGTGGCCGAAGCCATGGCCACCGCCTACATCGCCGACGTCCCCGGCATGCACCAGCTCGGTGGCGGCAGCTGGGCTCCGGTGTGGGCCTTCGTCCTCCTCATCCTCGTACTCCTCTTCAGGCCACAGGGCCTGCTCGGCGAACGCGTCGCGGACAGGGCGTGAGCAGCATGACCGACACCACCACCGAGCCCACCGCCAAGGCCCCGGAGGCCGGACGCGGACCCGTCCCGCTCCCCCGGGCCGCCGCCCGCCTGCTCATCGTGATCGGCGCGATCGGCACCATCGCCAGCACCTTCCTCAGCTGGACCTGGACCCCCAACTTCCCCGGTGACCTGACCTACTACGGCTACCCGGCGGGCCTGCAGACCATCGCTCTCGTGGCCGGCGCCCTCACCCTGCTCTACGGGCTCGTCCAGTGGAACGTACGAGGGCTGGACTGGCTGAACCCGGGCAAGGCCACCACACCGGTCTTCCTGATCGCCCTCGCGGCGTTCGCCGTCTGCTGGTTCACCGGCATCGCCATCGCCGTGGACCTCGGCGGCCTGGTGAACCTGGACCCCGGCGCCTTCGTGGCGATGGCGGCCTCCGCGCTGCCCGTCGTCGGCGCCCTCGCGCTGCCCCACCCGGCCCCCGGCACGGGCCTGCGCGGCTACTTCGCCAAGCCCGACCAGCCTGCCCACGGCACGCTCCCGCCGCTAGCCGAACGTGCCCTCATCACCGTGGGCACCGCTCTCGGCCTCGTGGTCTTCACCTACGGCATCGGCATCAACGACGACGACAGCGAGACCTTCATCGGCTTCCTGCTCGTCCTGATCTTCGGTGCCTGGGGGCTGGTCCACGCCGGGCTGCTCGACCGGTACGCGACGATGTCCACCCGCCACAAGGGCTTCGCCACCACCCTGGCCTTCGTCGCGGCCGTGATCTTCCCCTTCACCCAGAGCGACGACCACAACGCCAACATCGGCGTCAACATCCTCATCTTCGCCACCGTCGCCCTGGGCCTGAACATCGTCGTCGGTCTCACGGGTCTGCTCGACCTCGGTTACGTCGCCTTCCTGGGCGTCGGCGCCTACGCCGCCGCGCTGGTGTCCGGCTCGGAGTACTCCCCGTACTCCGTCCACTTCCCCTTCTGGGCGGCGGCCGTCACCGGTATGGGGGCCTCGCTGGTCTTCGGCGTCCTGATCGGCGGGCCGACGCTGCGCCTGCGCGGCGACTACCTGGCCATCGTCACCCTCGGCTTCGGAGAGATCTTCCGCATCACCGTCAACAGCCTGGACGGCGACTCCGGACCGAACGTCACCCGGGGCCCCAACGGCATCACCCAGATCCCGGACATCAACATCTTCGGGTTCAACCTGGGCGACGCCCACGACGTCGCCGGATTCACCCTCGGCCGCTTCGCCAACTACCTCTTCCTGATGCTCGTTATCACGGCGATCGTCGTGCTCGTCTTCACCCGCGCCGCCGACTCCCGCATCGGCCGCTCCTGGATCGCCATCCGCGAGGACGAGACCGCCGCCACCGCCATGGGCATCAACGGCTTCCGCGTCAAGCTGATCGCCTTCGCCCTCGGCGCCTCCCTCGCGGGCCTCGCCGGCACCGTGATGGCACACGTCAACTACAGCGTGAACCCGCAGCCGTACCAGTTCGCCGGCGCCGCCCCGCCCAACTCGGCCTTCCTCCTGGCCGCCGTCGTCCTCGGCGGCATGGGCACCGTCAGCGGCCCGCTGCTCGGCGCGAGCGTCCTGTACCTGGTCCCGGAGAAGCTCCAGTTCCTGCAGAACTACGAGCTGTTCGCCTTCGGCATCGCGCTGATCCTGCTGATGCGCTTCCGGCCGGAGGGCATCATCGCCAACCGCCGCCGCCAGCTGGAGTTCCACGAGACCGGCCAGCTCGACGTACCGGCGCAAGCGACGCTGACCGACGATCCGGCCGTCACCAAGGCAGGGGCGTAAGGAACCATGACGACACCTGTACTCGAAGCCCGTGACGTCACGATGCGCTTCGGCGGCCTGACCGCCGTCCGGTCCGTCGACTTCACGGTCAACAGCGGCGAGATCGTCGGCCTCATCGGCCCGAACGGCGCCGGCAAGACCACCTTCTTCAACTGCCTCACCGGTCTGTACGTCCCCACCGAGGGCACGGTCGCCTACCAGGGGCGGGTGCTGCCGCCCAAGCCGCACCTGGTGACGCAGGCGGGGATCGCCCGTACGTTCCAGAACATCCGGCTGTTCGCCAACATGACCGTCCTGGAGAACGTCCTCGTCGGCCGCCACACGCGGACCAAGGAGGGCCTGTGGTCGGCGCTGCTGCGCGGCCCCGGGTTCCGCAAGGCCGAGAAGGAGTCCGAGGCGAAGGCCATGGAACTCCTGGAGTTCGTCGGCCTCGCCGCCAAGCGCGACCACCTCGCCCGCAACCTGCCCTACGGCGAGCAGCGCAAGCTGGAGATCGCCCGGGCACTGGCGAGCGAGCCGGGCCTGCTGCTGCTCGACGAGCCGACGGCCGGCATGAACCCGCAGGAGACCCGGACGACGGAGGAACTGGTCTTCGCCATCCGGGACAAGGGCGTCGCCGTCCTCGTCATCGAGCACGACATGCGCTTCATCTTCAACCTGTGCGACCGGGTCGCCGTCCTCGTCCAGGGCGAGAAGCTCGTCGAGGGCACCTCCGAGGTTGTCCAGGCCGACGAGCGCGTCGTCGCCGCCTACCTGGGCGAACCCTTCGAGGGTGAACCCGGGGAGGCGGAGGCCGCGGAGGTCGAGGCGGCGGAAGCCGCCGCCGAGGCCGGATCCGACGCGGCTCCGGCGGAGGAGTCCGCCGCAGCGGAGTCCGCCGAGGCCGACACGGAGAGCACCGCGGACGCGGAAAGCACCGCCGACGCGGAAAGCACCGCCGACGCGGAAAGCACCGCCGACGCGGAGAGCGCCGCGGACGCGGAGAGCACCGGCACCACCAAGGGAGAGGCCCAGTGACCGCACTGCTGGAGGTCGAGGACCTCAGGGTCGCCTACGGCAAGATCGAGGCCGTCAAGGGCATCTCGTTCAGCGTCGAGGCCGGCCAGGTCGTCACCCTCATCGGCACCAACGGCGCCGGCAAGACGACGACCCTGCGCACACTCTCGGGTCTGCTCAAGCCCACGTCCGGGAAGATCGTGTTCGACGGCAAGCCGCTCACCGGCGTCCCGGCGCACAAGATCGTCGCTCTCGGGCTCGCCCACTCCCCCGAGGGCCGGCACATCTTCCCCCGCCTGTCCATCGCCGAGAACCTCCAGCTCGGCGCCTTCCTCCGCAAGGACAAGGAAGGCATCGAGAAGGACATCCAGCGCGCCTACGACCTCTTCCCGATCCTCGGGGAGCGGCGCAAGCAGGCCGCGGGCACCCTCTCCGGCGGTGAGCAGCAGATGCTGGCGATGGGCAGGGCGCTGATGTCCCAGCCCAAGCTGCTGATGCTGGACGAGCCGTCCATGGGTCTGTCGCCGATCATGATGCAGAAGATCATGGCGACGATCTCCGAGCTGAAGTCCCACGGGACGACGATCCTGCTGGTCGAGCAGAACGCCCAGGCGGCGCTCTCGCTCGCCGACCAGGGCCATGTCATGGAGGTCGGCAACATCGTGCTGTCGGGCACGGGACAGGACCTGCTGCACGACGAGTCGGTCCGCAAGGCGTACCTCGGCGAAGACTGACCCCGGCCACGGCGAGGCCCGCGCCCCCTTCTCCGGGGCGCGGGCCTCGCCGTACCGCTCAGGCCTTCTTGGCCTTCTTCTCCTCGCTGTCCGCGATGACCGCCTCGGCGACCTGCTGCATCGACAGGCGGCGGTCCATGGAGGTCTTCTGGATCCAGCGGAACGCGGCCGGCTCGGTCAGGCCGTACTCGGTCTGGAGAACGGACTTGGCGCGGTCGACCAGCTTGCGGGTCTCCAGGCGCTGGGTGAGGTCGGCGACCTCCTTCTCCAGCTGCTTCAGCTCGGTGAAACGGGAGACGGCCATCTCGATGGCCGGGACCACGTCGCTCTTGCTGAACGGCTTGACCAGGTAGGCCATCGCGCCGGCGTCCCGGGCGCGCTCGACGAGGTCGCGCTGCGAGAAGGCGGTGAGCATCAGGACCGGCGCGATGGACTCCTCGGCGATCTTCTCGGCCGCGGAGATGCCGTCCAGCTTGGGCATCTTCACATCCAGGATCACGAGGTCCGGCTTGTGCTCGCGGGCCAGCTCGACGGCCTGCTCGCCGTCCCCGGCCTCGCCGACGACGGTGTACCCCTCCTCCTCCAGCATCTCCTTCAGGTCGAGCCGGATCAGGGCCTCGTCCTCGGCGATGACGACACGGGTCGTCAGCGGAGGCACGTGCGACTTGTCGTCGTCGGGCGCGTCTACGGGCTGGGGCGACTCGGCGGTCACGGGGGCTCCTCGTTCCAGGCAGGGCACTGCTTACAAGAGCCTACCTAGCTACGGTATGGTGGACGCGCGGAGGGTCAGGGGAAACCTTGGATTCTGCGAGCCCCGGTAGCCCAATTGGCAGCAGGCAACGGATTCAAAACCCGTACAGTGTCGGTTCGAGTCCGACTCGGGGCACTTTTCCTTGGATTCCAAGGTCAGCACTTTTGGCGGGCCCCTCCCTGTGAGGGGCCCATTGGCGTCGTAGGGGTCCTCACCTCGGGCTGTCGTCCTCGCCGATGTGGTGCACCCGGACCATGTTGGTCGAGCCGGAGACTCCGGGCGGGGAACCCGCCGTGATCACCACGACGTCCCCCTTCGCGCAGCGGCCGTACTTCAGCAGCAGCTCGTCCACCTGGCCGACCATGGCGTCGGTGGAGTCCACATGCGGCCCGAGGAACGTCTCGGCACCCCAGGTGAGGCTGAGCTGGGAGCGGGTGGCCGGCTCGGGGGTGAAGGCGAGCAGCGGGATCGGCGAGCGGTAGCGGGACAGCCGGCGCGCGGTGTCTCCCGACTGGGTGAACGCCACCAGGAACTTCGCGCCGAGGAAGTCCCCCATCTCGGCGGCGGCCCGGGCGACCGCACCGCCCTGGGTGCGCGGCTTGTTCCGCTCGGTCAGCGGCGGCAGGCCCTTGGCGAGCATGTCCTCCTCGGCCGCCGCGACGATCTTCGCCATGGTGCGCACGGTCTCGACCGGGTACGTGCCGACACTCGTCTCGCCGGACAGCATCACCGCGTCCGTGCCGTCGAGGACCGCGTTGGCGACGTCGGAGGCCTCGGCGCGGGTCGGCCGGGAGTTGTCGATCATCGAGTCGAGCATCTGGGTGGCGACGATGACCGGCTTGGCGTTGCGCTTGGCGAGCTTGATCGCGCGCTTCTGCACGATCGGCACCTGCTCCAGCGGCATCTCCACGCCCAGGTCGCCGCGCGCGACCATGAGCCCGTCGAAGGCGGCCACGATGCCGTCGAGGTCCGCCACGGCCTGCGGCTTCTCGACCTTGGCGATCACCGGGAGGCGGCGGCCCTCCTCGGCCATGACGCGATGCACGGGCCTGACGTCGTCACCGGTGCGGACGAAGGAGAGGGCGATGACGTCGAAGCCGGTGCGCAGCGCCCAGCGCAGGTCGTCCTCGTCCTTCTCGGAGAGGGCGGGGACGGAGACGGCGACTCCGGGGAGGTTCAGGCCCTTGTGGTCGGAGATCACGCCGCCCTCGACCACGCGGGTGCGGACGCGGGAGCCGTCGACGGCGGTGACCTCCAGGCAGACCTTGCCGTCGTCCACGAGGACGCGCTCCCCCGGGGTGACGTCGGCCGCGAGACCGCCGTAGGTGGTGCCGCACTGCTGCCGGTCGCCCTCGACGCCCTCCTCGACGGTGATGGTGAAGGTGTCGCCGCGTTCAAGGAGTACGGGCCCTTCGGCAAAGCGGCCGAGCCGGATCTTCGGACCCTGAAGGTCGGCGAGGATCCCGACACTGCGGCCGGTTTCGTCGGCCGCCTTGCGCACGCGCCGATAACGCTCCTCGTGTTCGGCGTGCGTGCCATGGCTGAGGTTGAACCGGGCGACGTCCATTCCGGCCTCGACCAGTGCCTTGATCTGGTCGTACGAGTCGGTGGCGGGCCCCAATGTACAGACGATCTTTGCTCGGCGCATGACTCGAGCCTAGGCCTTACCCGTGGGTAGAGATTCCGGGCCGCATGTCCACTCAACAACCTTTCGGTGAAGCCTTGTTGACAAGTGTTGAATTGTGCGACGGCTCGCTCCGATGAGCGAAATGCCAAGCCCGTGTTCCAGGGCTCGAGCCCCGCGTTCTAGAGGCCGAGCAGGGTCAGGTCCACGGCGTCGGCGATCGCCTTCGCGCCGGCGTCGTTGACGTGCAGGCCGAAACCGCTGTTGAACTCGGCGCGGATCCGGTCGGGTGCGGCGGGGTCCGCGGCGGCGACGTCCACGATTCCGTCGAAGGAGTGCTCGTCGCCGAGCAGCCAGGCGTTGATCTCGCGCCGCACGGCCTGCCCGGCCTCGGTGTCGTAACCGTCGTAGACCGTGCCCCGGTACGGGCCGACGGTGGAGCCGATGACGGTCAGGCCGGCGGCGTGCAGCCGCTCGGCGAGAGCGGTGAGCCCGGCGGTGAACGCGGCGGCGGTCGGCGGCTGAGCGGCCTCCAGGAGTCACCGAAGACGACGGCGATCCAGGTGCCCTCGGGCGCGCGGACGTCGGCGCCTGTCCCGAAGTGGCCGGTCGGCACCTCTTCGGCGCCCTTGAGCCGCCCGGCGGACAGCTGGTCGCCGGGGGCGGCCCAACCGGTGCCGTAGGGCACCGCCGAGAACGTGGTGAGGCCGGTGTCACCGGGCAGGTACGGGCCGACCGTGAGGACCTGATCCGCAGGGCCTCACCCCCTCCGGCCAGCCGCAGGGACTGTCGCAGGGTCTGGTCCGGTGAAGCCCCGGCTCTCGAACAGACCGAAGGTCTCGTGGGGATCGATGACGGCGGTGCGGTGGGCGGCGATCCATGTGGTGGTCATGGCCGGTGACAACACCGCCGCCACCGGCCTTTCCGGGCCTGCCCCTTTCTCACCTTCCTTCGACCAACGGCGTGAGCTGCGGTGCCTGCCGGGCCCGCGGGATCCGGGGCCGGGCTCCCTGGAGACCGAAGGTGGTGAAGGCCGTTCGGGTGGGCAGCGTGTACGGCTCCTTTTCGGTGAGGGAGTTGAGGATGCCGGCGCTGCGCCAGGCGGCGAGGCCGAGGTCGGGCGCGCCGACGCCGTGGGTGTGCAGTTCGGCGTTCTGGACGTACACCGAGCCGGTGACCGAGGGGTCCAGGACGAGCCGGAACTCCTCGTCGATGCGCGGGCGTTCACTGCTGTCGCGGCGCACGTAGGCGTCGAGACCGGCGAGCAGGCGACCGAGGGGGCGTTCCCGGTAGCCGGTGGCGAGGACGACGGCGTCGGTCGTCAGCCGGGAGCGGCTGTCCTGCTGGAGGTGTTCCAGGTGCAGCTCGATCTTGGTGGTGGCGATGCGGCCCGCCGTACGGACCCGGACGCCGGGGGTGAGGACGGCGTCGGGCCAGCCGCCGTCCAGGGTGCGCCGGTACAGCTCGTCGTGGATGGCGGCGAGGGTACCGGCGTCGATGCCCTTGTGCAGCTGCCCCTGGGCGGCGACCAGCCGGTCACGGACGGGCTCGGCGAGGGCGTGGAAGTAGCGGGTGTAGTCGGGCGTGAAGTGCTCCAGGCCGAGCTTGGAGTACTCCATCGGCGCGAAGGCCTCGCTGCGGCCGATCCAGTGCAGCTTCTCGCGGCCGACGGGGCGGTGGCGCAGCAGGTCGAGGAAGACCTCGGCGCCGGACTGTCCGGAGCCGACGACGGTGACGTGCCCGGCGGCCAGGACGGCGGAGCGGTGGTCCAGGTAGTCGGCGGCGTGGATGACGGGCACGCCCGGGGCGTCCACCAGCGGCTGGAGCGCGTCGGGCACATACGGGGCGGTGCCGACGCCGAGGACGACGTTCCGGGTGTAGGTACGGCCCAGGGCCTCGACCTCGCCCTCGGCGCCCAGCTGGGTGAAGTCGACCTCGAACACGTCCCGTTCGGGGTTCCAGCAGACCGAGTCGACCTGGTGGCCGAAGTTCAGCCCGGGCAGGCTCTGCGCGACCCAGCGGCAGTAGGCGTCGTACTCGGCGCGCTGGACGTGGAAGCGCTCGCCGAAGTAGAAGGGGAAGAGCCGTTCGTGCGTTCTGAGGTAGTTCAGGAAACTCCACGGGCTGGTCGGGTCGGCGAGGGTCACCAGGTCGGCCAGGAACGGCACTTGGATGGTGGCCCCCTCGATGAGCAGGCCGGAGTGCCAGTCGAAGCGGGGTCGCTGTTCGTAGAAGACGGCGTCGAGTTCGGCGAGCGGGTGGGCGAGGGCGGCCAGGGAGAGGTTGCACGGTCCGATGCCGATGCCGACCAGGTCGCGGGGGGAGGCCGGCTCGTGGCGTGGGGGGTTGGTCATGCGAGGGTGCCTTCTTCCACGAGTTTCAGCAGCTGGGCCAGGTCGCCCGGCCGGGTGTGGGGATTGAGGACGGTGGCCTTGAGCCAGAGGCGGCCGTCGAGCCGGGCGCGCCCCAGGACGGCCAGGCCCTCGTGCAGCAGCCTGCGGCGTACGGCGGCCACGGTGTCGTCGGCGGCGCCTGCGGGCCGGAACAGGACCGTGCTGATCACGGGCCGGTCGTACAGCTCGAAGCCGGGGTGTTCCTGGACCAGCGCGGCGAGTTCGGCTGCCCGGGCGCAGACCTGGTCGACCAGGGCGCCGAGACCGGTGCGGCCGAGGGTCTTCAGGGTGACGGCGGTCTTGAGGATGTCGGGGCGGCGGGTGGTGCGCAGGGAGCGGTCGAGCAGGTCGGGGAGCCCGGCCTCGGTGTCGTCGTCGGCGTTCAGGTAGTCGGCGCGGTGGTGGAGTACGGCGAGTTCGGCGGGGCGGGCGACGGCGAGGAGGCCGGCGGCGACCGGCTGCCAGCCGAGCTTGTGCAGGTCGAGGGTGACCGTGTGGGCGGCCTCGAGGCCGACGAGTTTCTCCCGGTGCCGGTCGCTGAAGAGGAGGCCACCGCCGTAGGCGGCGTCGATGTGCAGGCGGGCGCCGTGGGCGGTGCACAGGCCGGCGATCTCGGGCAGCGGGTCGACGAGTCCGGCGTCGGTGGTGCCGGCGGTGGCGGCGACCAGCAGGGGGCCGGAGAGCGTGGTGAGGGCCTCGTCGAGGGCGGCGAGGTCCAGGATGCCGGCCGCCGCCGGGACGACGACCGGGTCGGGCAGGCCGAGCAGCCAGGCGGCGCGCGGCAGCGAGTGGTGGGCGTTGGCCCCGCACACCAGACGCACGCTGCCGCCGTGGGCCTCGCGGGCGAGCAGGAGGGCGAGCTGGTTGGACTCGGTGCCGCCGGAGGTGACGAGGGCGTCGGCGAGACCCGCGGCGTGGGCGAGCGCGCGGGTGACGGCGGCTTCCAGGGCGGAGGCGGCCGGGGCCTGCTCCCAGGAGTCCAGGGACGGGTTCAGGGCGCTCACGGCGAGGTCGGCGGCGGTGGCCACGGCGAGCGGCGGGCAGTGCAGATGGGCCGCGCACAGGGGGTCGGCCGGATCTGCGGCGCCCTCCGCGAGGGCGTGCACGAGGGCGCGCAGGGCATCGGGGTCGCCGTGGTCCGGAAGGACGTCGCCGAGGACGTCGGCGACGCGCGCGGCGACGGCCTCGGGTCCCCCGGCGGGCAGCGGTCCGCCGCGCGCCCGGCTTCCGGCCGTGAGCGCGTCGAGGACGGTGCCGAGAAGGGGGCGCAGGGTGACGGGACCGTGGGGGCCCGAGGCGAGGGGCGGCGTACGCAGGGGTTCCGCACCGCTCATCGGCTGTCCTCCCGCTCATAAGCTGACCTTCGGTATCCAGCTTGTACGGGAAGAGGACCGCTTGTCCCGAAAGAACGACGATCGCACTCGAAAGTGGGTACTGCCGTGTGAACAGGGCGGGTTGGGGAAGCGCGCGGGTTGGCGCTCGAACGGCCGGCCGCCCGGCGAGGGCCGTGCCGTCGAACAGGGCGGCCGGGTCGTCCGGTCACCACCGGACGACCTCGGCGCCGTCGGGCAGTACGGTCCGCCGCGGGGCACGGGTGAGCGCCCGCACGGGCCGGCCCGCGGCGAGGAGACGGCCGGCGAGGGCACGGCCGCCATGGCCGGTCGCGCCGGTCACCACGACCACGGAAGTCGCCCGCGAGGGCCCGGCCCGAGCCCAGGAAGGGGCGTCCGGACCGCCGCATCGTCGGCAGGGACCGGCCGCGCCCCGGGGTGACGGACCTACTCCGCCCCCGCCCCCTGTGCCGCCCGTTCCGCCTGACCCGCGTTCTCCGCCCTCGCCTCCTGCTCCTGCCGGCCGCGCACCCGCAGGGCGCGGGCCAGGTCGTCGAGGCGGTCGGCGAGGGTGCGGCGCAGGGCCGGGGTGGGATCGGCGTCGTGCAGACAGGCCTCGCCCAGCCGCAGGTTCTCGGTGTCGACGGCATGCGCCGGGAAGGCCCAGCGTCCGGCCGCGACCGCTATCGCGGGGCCGCGCCGGGCGCTGAGGGCGACGGCGTCCGCGTAGAAGCGGGGGACGTACTCCCGTACCAGATCCGCCTGTTCGGGCTGCCAGAAGCCCTGGGCGGTGGCCGTGAAGAGGTAGTTGGACAGGTCGTCGCCGGCGAACATCGCCTCCCAGGCCGCGCGCTTGGCGTCCGGGTCGGGCAGGGCGGCACGGCAGCGGGCGGCGCCCTCCTGCCCGCTGGCGGAGGGGTCGCGCGCCAGCTCCGCGGCGATGGCGGCCTCGTCGGTCGCGCCGAGCGCGGCGAGCCGGCCGAGGATGCGCCAGCGCAGTTCGGGGTCGAGTTCCGGACCGCCGGGCACCGTGCCGTCGGCGAGCCAGGCGGCGATGGTGTCGGGGTGGGCGGCCACGGAGATCAGGTGCCGTACGGCGATCAGGCGCAGGCCCGGGTGGTCGCCGTCCTCGGTGCGCCGCAGCAGGTCGCGGCAGAGGGAGGTCAGGGTCGACAGGGCGGCCGGCCGGTCCTCGGGTTCCAGGTACTGGTCGGCGATCTGCCCGGAGGCGAAGGCGAGGACGCCCTGGGCGAGGGCCAGGTCGGTCTCGCGCGGCAGATGGGCGCGGGCCGTCTCCAGGTAGGCGGCGGGCGGGAGTTCACCGTCGCGCACGGCGTCCCGCAGGGCGTTCCAGACGACCGCGCGGGTGACCGGGTCGGGCAGGCCGGACAGACCGGAGCGGACCGTCGCGAAGGACTCGGCGTCGAAGCGGACCTTGGCGTAGGTGAGGTCGCCGTCGTTGAGCAGGAGCAGCGCGGGACGCTTGCCGATGGGCTGCGGGGCGGTCTGCGGGACGTCGAGGTCAAGGCGCTCGCGCAGCACCATCCGGCCCTCGTCGGCGATGTCGTGGTCGTACAGGCCGGCGGTGAGGCGGTGCGGCCGGCTGCCCGCGCGGTCGACGGTCAGGGTGCAGGTGCCGTCGGCGGCGGCGATGAGGGGCGTGAGCTTGTCGACGCCGGTGGTGCGCAGCCAGTCGTCGGCCCAGGCGGGCACGTCGCGGTCGGTGGCGGAGGCGAGGGAGTCGATGAAGTCGGCGAGGGTGGCGTTGCCGAACTTGTGCCGGGCGAAGTGGGTGTTGATGCCGGCGAGGAAGTCCTTCTCGCCGAGCCAGGCGGCCAGCTGGCGCAGCGCGGAGGCGCCCTTGGCGTAGGAGATGCCGTCGAAGTTGAGCAGCGCGGAGGCCGTGTCGTCGACCTTCTCGGGGGCGACCGGGTGGGTGGTGGGCCGCTGGTCGGCGTCGTAGCCCCAGGCCTTGCGGGTGACACCGAACTCGGTCCAGGGACCGGCGAAGCGAGTGGCCTCGGCGGTGGTCTGGTAGCCCATGTACTCCGCGAAGGACTCGTTCAGCCAGATGTCGTCCCACCACTTGAGCGTGACGAGGTCACCGAACCACATGTGGGCCATCTCGTGCGCGATGACCATCGCGCGGGTCTGCCGCTCGGTGTCGGTGACGGCGGAGCGGTAGACGAAGTCGTCGCGGAAGGTGACCAGGCCCGGGTTCTCCATCGCGCCCGCGTTGAACTCGGGGACGAACGCCTGGTCGTAGGAGTCGAAGGGGTACGGCTCCTCGAACTTCTCGTGGTAGCGGTCGAAGCACGCGCGCGTGACGTGGAGGATCTCGTCGGCGTCGGTGTCGAGGTACGGCGCGAGGGAGCGGCGGCAGTGGATGCCGAAGGGCAGCCCGTGGTGCTCGGTGCGCACCGAGTGCCAGGGTCCGGCGGCGACGGCGACCAGGTAGGTGGAGATCAGCGGGGTGGGGGCGGCCCGCCACAGGCCGTCGCCCCGGTGCTCGGTGACGCCGTTGGCGAGCACGGTCCAGCCCTCGGGTGCCTTGACGGAGACCTCGAAGACGGCCTTGAGGTCGGGCTGGTCGAAGGCGGCGAAGACGCGCTGGACGTCGTCCATGAACATCTGCGTGTAGACGTACGTCTCGCCGTCGCTCGGGTCGGTGAAGCGGTGCATGCCCTCGCCGGTGCGGGAGTAGCGCATGGCCGCGTCGACGCGCAGTTCGTGCGCGCCCGCGGCGAGGTTCCTCAGCGCCAGCCGGCCGTCCTGCAGCGACTCGGGGTCGAGGGGCTCCCCGTCGAGCGTGACGGCGCGCAACTCGGCGGGCTTCAGCTCCACGAACGTGTCCCCGGCGGACCGCGCGGTGAACCGGATCACGGTGCGCGAGTCGAAGGTCTCGTCCCCGGTCGTGAGGTCCAGTTCGACCGTGTAGCGGTGGACGTCGAGGAGCTGTGCTCGGAGCTGCGCTTCATCGCGCCTGAGTACGGACATGCAGGCCATGCTGCCTGATCCCACTGACACCGCACAGAGGGTGGGCGGCTTCACGCCTTATGTCCCACTCGTCCCCTGGGCCGCCCCTCGACCCCGCCGCACCCGCCCCGGCGTGCGGGTCAGCCCTGCGTCTGCGGTCCGTTGGCGGCGTCCTCGGCGATGCGCTCGTGGTGGCGGATCACCTCCGCGATGATGAAGTTCAGGAACTTCTCGGCGAAGGCCGGGTCGAGCTTGGCGTTCTCCGCGAGGCGGCGCAGCCGCTCGATCTGGCGGGCCTCGCGGGCCGGGTCGGCCGGCGGCAGCTGGTGCACCGCCTTGAGCCGGCCGACCTGCTGGGTGGCCTTGAAACGCTCGGCGAGCAGGTGGACGACGGCCGCGTCGATGTTGTCGATGCTGTCGCGGAGCCGCTCCAGCTCCTGACGGACCTCGGGGTCCACGTCGCCGTTTCCGATGTTGCTGGTGGTCATGGGCGTCAGCCTAGGGGTTCGCCGGGCCCTGCCTCGGTGGCGTCCGGGGAGTGGATCACCGGCGGATCGCCGGGGTCCGGGACGCGGTCGCTCCAGCCGCCCGGCACGCTGCGGCCCTGCTGGGCGCGGAAGCGGACCGGGGCGAGGCCCACGCGGCGGGTGAACAGCCGGGAGAAGTAGGCGGGGTCGTCGTAGCCGACGCGGCGGGCGACGGCGGCGACGGGCAGCTCGGTGGCGGCGAGGAGTTCCTTGGCGCGGCCGAGGCGGATGCCGAGCAGGTAGTCCTTGGGGCTGCAGCCCGCGGCCCGGCGGACGGCGCTGCGCAGCTCGGCCGGGGTCATGCCGTGCACGCGCGCGTGGTCGGCGACGCTCATCGGCGTGCAGGCGTTCCGCGCGAGCGCCTCGAGCACCTGGTCCCCGTCCGGGGCGAGGTCGGCACGGGCCCGGCGCAGGGCGACGAGGAGTTCGTGCACGGCGGCGCCGGTCTCCACCTCCAGCAGCGGATTGCCGCGGCGGGCGGCGCGGGCGATGCGGGCGACCACCGCGCGGGGCCCTGAGGCGTCGGAGAGCGGGACGACGGGCCGGTCCGGCTCGATGTAGCCGAGTTCGGTGTACGGGGCGGTCGCGGGTCCCGCGAAGTCGACGAAGCCCTCGTCCCAGCCGGTGTCCGGATCGGGTGCGTAGTGGTGGGGCACCCCCGGGGTGAGCCAGAGCAGCGCGGGCGCGGTGACGGCCGTACGGCGGCCGTCGGCGCCCCGGTACCAGCCGCCGCCCGCGCTGATCACGACGGCCACGTGGTGGTCGAGGGTGCGCGGGCCGACCGTGGGCAGCGCGCCGTGCTGGAGGCCGACGCCCAGGCAGACCAGGCCGAGGCCGTGGTGGACGGGGCCGGGGCTGAAGAACCGCATCCAGGTCTGGTACACCGGCGCTCCTCCCGGACGTCGTCCCCCGCGCTTTTGTCCAAGCAGCGCCGATCTTCGTCCATGGCACTGATCGCCGGAAGGGCTGAGGCTGGGGCACATGAGCGAGTTCACGGTGGGGGAATCCGACTTCCTGCTGGACGGGCGCCCGGTACGGCTGCTGTCCGGGGCGCTGCACTACTTCCGGGTGCACGAGGAGCACTGGCGGCACCGGCTGGCGATGCTGCGCGCGATGGGCCTGAACTGCGTGGAGACGTACGTCCCCTGGAACCTGCACCAGCCGGTCCCGGGCGGCTACCGGGACGTGCAGGCGCTCGGCCGGTTCCTGGACGCGGTCCGGGAGGCCGGCCTGTGGGCGATCGTGCGGCCGGGCCCCTACATCTGCGCCGAGTGGGAGAACGGCGGACTGCCGCCCTGGCTGACGGGCGGGACGGGCACGCGCGTGCGCACGCGTGACGAACGGTGTCTGTCCCAGGTGGAGCGCTGGTTCCACCACCTGATGCACGAGGTCGCGCCCCGGCAGATCGACCGCGGCGGCCCGGTGGTCCTGGTGCAGGTCGAGAACGAGTACGGCAGCTACGGCAGCGACACCGGCTACCTGGAGGAGCTGGCCGGTCTGCTGCGCACCGAGGGCGTCACGGTCCCGCTGGTCACCTCGGACGGCCCCGAGGACCACATGCTGACCGGCGGTTCGCTCCCCGGGGTGCTCGCCACGGTGAATTTCGGCTCCCACGCGCGCGAGGCCTTCGCGACACTGCGCCGCCACCGCCCCGGGGGCCCGCTGATGTGCATGGAGTTCTGGTGCGGCTGGTTCGACCACTGGGCCGGCGAGCATGTCGTACGGGACCCTGAGGAGGCGGCCGGGGCGCTGCGGGAGATCCTGGAGTGCGGGGCGTCGGTGAACCTCTACATGGCGCACGGCGGCACCAGCTTCGGCGGCTGGTCGGGCGCCAACCGGGGCGGCGGCGAGCTGCACGAGGGCCCGTTGGAACCCGATGTGACCTCGTACGACTACGACGCCCCGGTGGACGAGTACGGCCGCCCCACGGAGAAGTTCTGGCGCTTCCGCGAGGTGCTGGCCGAGTACCGCGCCGAGCCGCTGCCCGAACTGCCGCCGGCACCCGCCCCGTTGGCCCGACCGACTGAGGTGACCCTCCGCGACTGGGCGTCCTTGGATGACGTTCTGGAGACGCTGGGCGGCGAGGAGACGGTCGCACCGCTGCCGCCCTCGTTCGAGGAACTGCACGTCACCCGGGGCCTGGTGCGCTACGAGGTGGACGTGCCCGGCCCACGGCAGCGGTACCCGCTGACGCTGCGCGGGCTGCGTGACCTGGCGGTGGTGTACGTCGACGGCGTGCGGGCCGGGGTGCTCACCGAGGAGGCGCCCCGGCTGGAGGAGCCCGTGGCGGGCCCCGCGCGCGTGGAGCTGTGGGTGGAGTCCCTCGGGCGGGTGAACTACGGGCCGCGGTTCGGCGAGGAGAAGGGGATCACCGGTGGCATCCTGCACGAGCGGCAGTTTCTGCACGGGGTACGCGCGCGTGGCCTGGATCTGTGCGCGTTCGACGGGGGCGTGGGCGCGGTGCGGTTCGGCGCCCTGCCGGAGGAGGGCGCACCGGGGCTGTACCGGGGCTCGGCCGTGGTCCGCGGGGCCGGGGACGCCCGTTTGGAGCTGCCCGGCCGCACGCGCGGCTTCGTCTGGATCAACGGATTCAACCTGGGCCGCTACTGGTCGGTGGGCCCCCAGCGGTCCCTGTACGTGCCCGGCCCGGTGCTGCGGGAGGGCGAGAACGAGGTCTGGGTGCTGGAACTGCAGCAGACGGACTCGGACCACCCGGCGCCGCCCCGCCTGCTGCCCGTGTGACAGGCCGTCCGTCCCGCCTACAGTGGAGAGGGGTTCCGGCGTCTTTGGGGGTGCGGACGTGGCGAACGGCGGACCGGTCCAGCACGGCTACCCGCATCTGGAGACGGTGCGGGCCGCCATCACCGCGCTGTACAAGCGCCTGTCCTACGCCACCGTCCAGACGTTCTCGACCAGCTTGGTCCCCGCCGACGTGGCCTTCTGCGACATCGACGACCTGCATCTGGGAGCGCAGCGGGTGGCCCGCGAGATCGTGCGGCACTTCCGGTTGCCGGACGCGCGGCTGGTCGTCGGTTTCCGGGAGATGACCCACGCGGCGAACGTCGAACTGGCGGCGGGTCCCGAGTACTTCGTGGAACTGAACGACCGTTTCCGCACCCACCGCAGGGACATCGGCGCGGCGCTCGCCCACGAGGTGGCGCACGTCTACCTGCACCGCCTGGACCTGTCCTTCCCGACCACGGCGGACAACGAGATCCTCACGGACACGGTGACGGCCTACCTGGGCGCGGGCTGGCTGCTGCTGGACGCCTACCGGGAGGACGCGGTCTCCTCGCAGAAGCTCGGCTACCTCACCCCGGAGGAGTTCGGTTACGTCCTGGCCAAGCGGGCACTGCTCTTCCGGGAGGACCCCTCGGTGTGGTTCACCAGTCCGCAGGCCTACGACGCGTACGTCAAGGGGATGACCCTGGCCCGCCGGGACGAACAGCAGCCGCCGCTGACCGGGGCCGGCTGGGCGGGGCGGCGCCGCTACGCCCACGACCGACGGCACGCGTCCGGTGTCCAGCCGACGGCCCCCTACGCCTTCACTCCCGACCCCGCCGGCCACCTCCGGGTGTCCTTCCCGTGCCCGACCTGCCACCAGCGGATCCGGGTACCGGTGAAGGGGCGGGTACGGGCGCGGTGCGGGCTGTGCCGGACGGTCCTGGAGTGCGACACCTAGGTGGGGGCGCCGCCCCCAGCTGTGCCGGGTCTGGGCCGGGTCGTCAGCCGAGTTGCTCGGCCGACCCCCGCCGGGGAAGCGCCGCACACAACACCCCGCACGCCACGAACGCCCCCATCACCCAGGGCATCGCATCGCCCAACGCCCCGGACATCCCCGTGGACACCCGCCCGAAGAACACCGTGCCGACCCCCGCGGCCCCCACCGCTCCCCCGAACTGCTGAGCCGTGGAGAAGATCCCGGACGCCCCGCCGGCCAACTCCCCCGGCACCGCCGACAGCACCACGTTCACCAGCGGCACCACCAGGAACCCCAGCCCCGCCCCGGCGATGAGCAGCCCCGGCACCAGCGGCCACGCCCCGGTGTGCGCGGCCGGCGCCCCGCCGACCACGGCCCCGACCCAGCCGAGGCCCCCCGCCATCATCAGCGCCCCCGTACCGAGCACCAGCCGCCCGTACCGTACGGCGAGCCCGTCCGCGGCCGGCGCGGTGAGGAAGCCGCCGGCCGAGAAGGCGACCGTCACCAGCCCGGCCTGCATCGGCGTGTACTCCTCGCCGGCCTGCAACCAGACCGCGAAGACCAGGAAGAAGCCCTGCATGCCGACGGAGAACAGCAACTGGACGAGCACGCCCACCGAGAACACGGGGAGCCGGAAGGCACGGGCCGGCAGCAGCGGCACCGTCCCGGGGCGGTGCCGCCGGGCCTCGTACACCCCGAGTCCCACCACGGCCACGGCACCCGCCCCGAGGCAGACCCACCCCCACAGCGGCCAGCCGTTCTCCCGGCCCTGCACCAGCGGCAGGACGATCGCGACCAGGCCCCCGGCCAGGAGCAGACTGCCCACGGCGTCCGGCCGGCCCGCCGACCGCTCCCGCGTGGCGGGGACGAGCACCAGCCCGCCGACGAAGGTCGCCACGGCCACCGGCACGTTCACCAGGAACACCGAGCGCCAGCCCCAGCCGAACAGGTCGGCGTCCGTGAGCACCCCGCCGAGCAGCAGCCCGACGGCGGAGGCGAACCCGGCGACGGCGCCGTACATCCCGAAGGCGGCCCCGCGTTCCTTGCCCTGGAAGAGGGTGCGGAACGAGCCGATCACCTGCGGCACCAGCACGGCCGCCAGGACGCCCTGGACGGCGCGTGCGGCGATCAGCTGTCCCGGTGACTGGGCGATCCCGCAGGCCAGGCTCGCCAGTCCGAAACCGGCCGTACCGGCGAGGAAGAGGGGGCGGCGGCCGATGCGGTCGCCGAGGTGGCCGGAGACGATCAGGGCGGCGGCGAAGCCGAGCAGGTAGGCGGAGACGACCCATTGCAGGTCGCTCGCCGAGGCGTGCAGATCACGGCTGATGGACGGCACGGCCACGTTGACGATCGTGGTGTCCAGCAGGTCCATGAGTGCCGCGATCATCATCACGACGGCGGCGGCCCAGCGGCGCGGATGGGGTGCCGTCGCGCCGGCGGGATGTTCGGTGAGCGTTGTGGACATGGAGGTCTCCTCGACTCCTCGACACCGGGCTTCACGGGCTCCGGATTTATTTCGTTCGGCCTAACGAAAGAGTTGCACCGGACGAGCGCCTCCCGCAAGTCCTTAGTTCGACCGAACGAAATTTTTGCTAGCCTGGGGACATGGCCAAGGCAGACGGGAAGCGGGACGAGGCGGCGCGGTCCGAGGCGCTGGACCAGCTCATGAAGGTGGGCCGGGAACACAGCGCGGTCACGGTCATGTTCCACTCGGCGGTCGCCGCCAAGCAGGGCCTGAGCGCGACGGAGGAGAAGACCCTCGACCTCCTCCAGCGGCACGGACCGCTCACCGCGAAGGACCTCGCCGAGCTGACCGGACTCGCCCCCGCTTCGGTCACGGGGCTGCTCGACCGGCTGGAGGCCAAGGGTTTCGTGCGCAGGGTCAAGCACCCGACGGACAAGCGCCGGGTGCTGGTCGAACTGAACCAGGACAAGCTCGCCGAACTGGCCGTGTTCTTCGAGGACTGGGCGCGGGACATCGTCGAGGCGTGCGAGGAGTTCAGCACGGACGAGCTCAGGACGGTGGTCCGCTTCCTGTCGGTGATGAGCGAACGGCAGCACGCGGCGGCGGCCCGCCTGACCGGCTGATCGCTACGCCCCGTAGACCGTCCCCGGCGGCACCGCCTGCGCCAGCAGCCTGCGCGCCGTCTCCCCCGCCTCGGCCGGTGTCCGGCGTGTGCCCCGGTCGGCGGTGGGGCCGGGCCGCCAGCCCTCCATGACCGTGATCCGGCCGCCCTCCGCCTCGAAGACCCGGCCGGTGACCCCCGCGCTCGCGGCCGAGCCCAGCCAGACCACCAGCGGGGAGACGTTCTCGGGCGCCATGGCGTCGAAACCGGTGGCCGGGGCCGCCATGGCCTGGGCGAAGGCGCGTTCGGTCATACGGGTGCGGGCGGCGGGCGCGACGGCGTTGACCTGGACGCCGTAGCGGGCCAGTTCGGCCGCCGCGACCAGGGTCAGCCCGACGATCCCGGCCTTGGCGGCGCTGTAGTTGCCCTGCCCGACCGAGCCCAGCAGACCGGCCCCGCTGCTGGTGTGGACGATCCGGGCCTGCGGGACTCGCCCCGCCTTGGCCTCGCCCCGCCAGTGCGCGGCGGCGTGCTTCAGGGGCAGGAAGTGACCTTTGAGGTGAACACGGATCACGGCGTCCCAGTCGTCCTCGTCGAGATTGACCAGCATCCGGTCGCGCAGGAAACCGGCGTTGCTGACGAGCGTGTCGAGCCTGCCGTACGCGTCCAGGGCGGTACGGACCAGGGAGGCGGCGCCGTCGGTCGTGGCGATGTCACCGCCGTGCGCGACCGCCTCGCCGCCGGCGGCCCGGATCTCCGCGACGACGGCCCCGGCCGGGCTCTCCTCGCCGGGCGCCCCGTCCAGCCCCACACCCAGGTCGTTGACGACGACCCGGGCGCCCTCGGCCGCGAAGGCGAGGGCGTGCGCGCGGCCGAGCCCGCGGCCGGCTCCGGTGACGGCGACGACCCGGCCGTCGCAGATTCCGCTCATCTCACTTCTCCCCGGGGGCGGTTGTGGCGTCCAGAAAGGCGGGCCGCTCCCCGCCCCCGTGCACCTGCAGACTGGCTCCGCTGATGTAGGCGGCGGCGTCGGAGGCGAGGAAGACGGCGGCGGCCCCGATGTCGGCGGGCACGGCCAGCCGGCCGAGCGGGACGGTGCGGGAGACGGCGGCGACGCCGTCCGGTCCGCCGTAGTGCAGATGCGACAGCTCGGTGCGGACCATGCCGACCACGAGCGTGTTGACGCGGACCTCCGGCGCCCACTCCACGGCCATGGAGGCGGCCAGGTTCGCGAGACCGGCCTTGGCCGCGCCGTACGCGGCCGAACCGGGCGAGGGCCGGCCGCCGCTGACACTGCCGACCATCACCACCGAACCCCGGCTGTGCCGCAGGTGTCCGTAGGCGGCGAGGGAGGCGGTGAGCGGGGCGATCAGATTCAGTTCGACCACCCTGGCATGCCGTTCGGCGTCGGCGTCCGCGAGCCGCCGGTACGGCGTGCCGCCCGCGTTGTTGACGAGGACGTCGAGCCGGGGCAGCGCGGCGAAGAAGGCCCCGACGGCGGCCGGGTCGCGCAGATCGAGCGGGGCGAACTCGACGCCTTCGAGGGGTTGATCGGGCGGCCGGCGGGCGCAGGCCACGACCCGGGCGCCGGTCTCGGCGAACGCCCGGGCGATACCGGCTCCGACGCCCCGGGTGCCGCCCGTGACGACCACGATTCTGGCGCTGGTTCTGTCGCCGGTCCTGTCGCCGGCCCCACCGTGCGGCAAGTTATCCACAGGCTCTCCCGCTTGTCTGCGCAGACTGCTAGCTTCGAAGCCTCGCACCTAACAAATGTTTGGTGGAAAGGTAGCTGATGCGCCCATGGCTGTCTCCCGTTCGTCCCCGGAAAAAGGGATTTCCGTGGTCACCGTCGACTTCCCGCCGGTGAACGCGCTGCCGGTGCGGGGCTGGTTCGACCTGGCCGACGCGGTGCGCGCCTCGGGCCGCGACGCCGATGTCCGGTGCGTGGTGCTGGCCGCCGAGGGCCGCGGGTTCAACGCGGGCGTGGACATCAAGGAGATACAGGCGCAGGGACAACAGGCACTGATCGGTGTCAACCACGGCTGCGCCGAGGCCTTCACAGCGGTCTACGAGTGCGCGGTCCCCGTCGTCGCGGCGGTGCAGGGCTTCTGCCTGGGCGGCGGGATAGGACTGGTGGGCAACGCGGACGCGATCGTGGCGAGCGACGACGCCTCCTTCGGTCTGCCCGAGCTGGACAGGGGCGCGCTGGGGGCCGCGACGCATCTGGCCCGGCTGGTCCCGCAGCACCTGATGCGCGCCCTGTACTACACGGGGCGCACGGCGAGCGCCGAGGAGCTGCACCGGCACGGCTCGGTGTGGCGCGTGGTGCCGCGTGCGCGGTTACGGGCGGCGGCGCTGGAGCTGGCCCGTGAGATCGCCGCCAAGGACGGGCGGCTGCTGCGCATGGCCAAGGCCGCCATCAACGGCATCGATCCGGTCGACGTCCGCCGCAGCTACCGCTTCGAACAGGGCTTCACCTTCGAGGCCAACCTCAGCGGCCTGGCCGACCGGGTCCGCGACACGTTCGGGAGGGAGGGGGCGTAGATGGCCGACAAGACGATGACCGCCGACGAGGTGGTCTCCCGGCTGGAGAGCGGCATGACCCTCGGCATCGGCGGCTGGGGCTCCCGCCGCAAGCCGATGGCACTGGTCAGAGCCCTGCTGCGGACGGGGATCAGCGACCTCACCGTGGTGTCGTACGGCGGCCCGGACGTCGGGATGCTGGCGGCGGCCGGCCGGATCCGCAAGCTGGTCACCGCCTTCGTCACGCTCGACTCCATCCCGCTGGAACCGCACTACCGGGCGGCGCGCGAGCGCGGTGCCTTCGAGCTGATGGAGATCGACGAGGCGATGTTCATGTGGGGGCTGCGCGCCGCCGCGAACCGGCTGCCCTTCCTGCCGGTCCGGGCGGGCCTCGGCTCGGACGTCATGCGGGTCAACCCGAGCCTGCGGACGGTCACTTCACCGTACGGGGACGGGGAGACGTTCGTCGCCATGCCCGCCCTGCGCCTGGATGCCGCCCTGGTGCACGTCAACCGCGCCGACCGGCTGGGCAACGGCCAGTATCTGGGCCCGGACCCGTACTTCGACGACCTGTTCTGCGAGGCGGCGGACGCGGCGTACGTCTCCTGCGAACGCATCGTGGACACGGCCGAGCTGACGAAGGCGGCGGCGCCGCAGACCCTGCTGGTCAGGCGGCATGTGGTGACGGGGGTCGTGGAGGCCCCGGGCGGCGCGCACTTCACGTCCTGCGCTCCCGACTACGGCCGGGACGAGGCGTTCCAGAAGCGGTACGCGACCACGCCCTGGCCCCGGTTCGCGGCGCACTACCTGGCCGGGGACGAACGCCACTACCGGACGGCGGTCGAGGAGGAGTCATGAGCGGAGTCAGGAGTGCGGACACACCAGCCGGGCACGGCGTCGTGTCCCGCGCCGAGTACTGCGTCATCGCCTGCGCCGAGGCCTGGCGGGACGGGGGCGAGATCCTGGCGAGCCCGATGGGTCTGATCCCGTCCGTCGGCGCCCGTCTCGCCCGGCGGACCTTCGCACCCGACCTGCTGCTGACCGACGGCGAGGCGATGATCGTGGGCCCGGACGGCACGGTCGAGGGCTGGCTGCCGTACCGCAAGCATCTGGAACTGGTCACCGGGGGCCGGCGGCACGTGATGATGGGCGCGAGCCAGATCGACCGGTTCGGCAACCAGAACATCTCCTGCATCGGCGACTGGACGAAGCCGGCGCGGCAGCTGCTCGGAGTGCGCGGGGCACCGGTCAACACACTGAACAACCCGACGAGTTACTGGATCCCGAGGCATTCCCGGCGGGTCTTCGTCGAGAAGGTCGACATGGTGTGCGGGGTCGGGTACGACCACGCGGCCGGTGCGCCGTACCACCGCATCCCGCGGGTCGTCTCCGACCTCGGCGTCTTCGACTTCGCCACGCCGGGCGGCACGATGCGGCTGGTCTCCGTGCACCCGGGGGTGACGGTGGCCCGGGTGCAGGAGGCGACCGGGTTCGACCTGGTGGTCCCGGACGAGGTGCCGTGCACCCGTGAACCGACGGCCGCCGAACTGCGCCTGATCCGCGAGGTGATCGATCCGGGGAACTCCCGGGCCGGGGAGGTTCCGGTCTGATGGACACCACGCTGACCCGGCTGGTCGGGGTCCGCCATCCGATCGTGCAGACCGGGATGGGCTGGGTGGCCGGCCCCCGCCTGGTCTCGGCCGCGGCGAACGCGGGCGCGCTCGGCATCCTGGCGTCCGCGACGATGACACCGGACCGGCTGCGCGAGGCGATACGGGAGGTGAGGTCGCGTACCGACGCACCGTTCGGGGTGAACCTGCGGGCCGACGCGGGCGACGCGGCGGACCGCGTGGAGATCATGCTGGCGGAGGGCGTCCGGGTGGCCTCCTTCGCCCTGGCGCCCTCGAGTGAGCTGATCGCCGCGCTCAAGGAGGCGGGGGTGGTCGTCGTCCCGTCCGTCGGGGCGCGGCGGCACGCCGAGAAGGTGGCCGCCTGGGGTGCGGACGCGGTGATCGTGCAGGGCGGCGAGGGCGGTGGCCACACCGGAGAGGTGGCGACGAGTGTGCTGCTGCCGCAGGTGGTGGACGCGGTGGACATCCCGGTCGTGGCGGCGGGCGGCTTCTTCGACGGGCGGGGTCTGGTGGCGGCGCTGGCGTACGGGGCGGCGGGGGTGGCGATGGGCACGCGGTTCCTGCTCACCTCCGACTCGACGGTCCCGGACGCGGTGAAGGCCCGGTACCTGGCGGCGGCGGTTGGGGACGTCACGGTCACCCGGGCGGTGGACGGCCTGCCGCACCGGATGCTGCGCACGGACCTGGTGGACACGCTGGAGCGGTCGGGCCGGATACGGGTCCTGGCCCACGCGATACGAAAGGCGGCCGGTTTCCGCCGGCTGTCGGGGCTCACCTGGCGGCAGCTGGTCCGGGACGGAATCGCGCTCAAGCACGGCAAGGAGCTGTCCTGGAGCCAGGTCCTGCTGGCCGCGAACACGCCGATGCTGCTGAAGTCCGCGATGGTGGACGGCCGTACGGACCTCGGGGTGATGGCGTCCGGGCAGGTCGCCGGGCTGATCGACGACCTGCCGTCCTGCGCGGAGCTGGTGGGGCGGATCGTGAAGGAGGCGGAGGAGGTGCTGGGACGACTGGCGGGAACGCGGGACCGGCGGAGCTGACCGGGCCGGGAGGGTGAGGAGGGCTCAGAGGCGTTCGATGATCGTCACGTTGGCCTGGCCGCCGCCCTCGCACATGGTCTGCAGGCCGTAGCGGCCACCGGTGCGTTCCAGTTCGTGCAGCAGGGTGGTCATCAGGCGGACGCCGGTCGCGCCGAGCGGATGGCCGAGGGCGATCGCGCCGCCGTTGACATTGACCTTCCCGGGGTCGGCGCCGGTCTCCCTCAGCCAGGCCAGGACGACCGGGGCGAACGCCTCGTTGATCTCGACGAGGTCGATGGCGTCGATGGTGAGGCCGGTCCTCTTCAGGGCGTGGGCCGTGGCCGGGATGGGGGCGGAGAGCATCCGGACGGGGTCCTCGCCGCGCACGGAGAGATGGTGGACGCGGGCGCGCGGGCGCAGTCCGTGGTCGTGTACCGCCCGCTCGGAGGCGAGCAGCAGGGCGGCGGCGCCGTCGGAGACCTGGGAGGAGCAGGCGGCGGTGACGGTGCCGCCGTCGAGGACGGGTTTCAGCGCGGCCATCTTCTCCAGGGAGGTGTCCCGGCGCGGGCCCTCGTCCACGGTGACCTCGCCGTAGGGGACGGTCTCGCGTGCGAAGCGGCCGGTGTCGAGGGCGCGGACCGCCCGCCGGTGCGAGCCCAGGGCGAACCGCTCCTGGTCCTCACGGCTGATGCCCCACTTGGCGGCGATCATCTCGGCGCCGGTGAACTGGTTGACGGGCTGGTCGCCGTAGCGGGCGCGCCAGCCGGTGCTGCCGAGGAAGGGGCCGTCGGTCAGGCCGAGGGGTTCGGCGGCCTGACGGGAGGCGAAGGCGATGGGGATCTGGGACATGTTCTGCACCCCGCCGGCGACCACCAGGTCCTGGGTGCCGGACAGCACGGCCTGCGCGGCGAAGTGCACGGCCTGCTGCGAGGAACCGCACTGCCGGTCGACGGTCACGCCCGGCACCTCCTCGGGGAGCCCGGCGGCCAGCCAGCAGGTGCGGGCGATGTCCCCGGCCTGCGGCCCCACCGCGTCCAGGCAGCCGAAGACCACGTCGTCCACGGCGGCCGGGTCGATCCCGGTCCGTTCCACCAGCGCCGTCAGCACATGCGCGCCCAGGTCGGCGGGATGGACGGCGCTGAGCCCGCCCCCGCGCCGCCCGACGGGCGTGCGGACCGCTTCGACGATGTAGGCCTCGGCCATGGCAACTCCCTCACAGGAAAGGGGTGTCGTGCAACAGGTGTCACTCGCGTACGGCGATCCCGTCCAGCACCATCGACAGGTACTGGCGGGCGATCTCCTCGGGGCTGTGCTGTCCGCCGGGCCGGTACCAGGAGGCGGCGACCCACACGGTGTCGCGCACGAACCGGTAGGTGAGGCGGACGTCGAGGTCGGCGCGGAAGGCGTGCTCGGCGACCCCGCGTTCCAGTGTGCTGAGCCAGGCCTTCTCGAACCGGCGCTGGGACTCGGCGAGGAACGCGAACCGGTCCTGGGCGGCGAGTTGCCTGCTCTCCTTCTGGTAGATCGCGACGGCCGCGCGGTGCCGGTCGATCTCCCGGAAGGACTCGGTGACGAGCGCCTCCAGCGTCTCGCGGGGACCGAGTCCGGAGGCGAGGACGGTGTCGTAGCCGTCCCACAGCTCGTCGAGGAAGGTGCGCAGGATCTCCTCGAGCATCGACTCCTTGGAGTCGAAGTGGTAGTACAGGCTGCCCGCGAGCATCCCGGCGTGGTCGGCGATCCTGCGGACGGTGGTGGCGTTGTAGCCGTGCTCGGCGAAGACCTCGGCAGCGGTGCTGAGGAGTTCGCCGCGCCGGGCCGCCGCCGCGGTCACCTGGGGCTTCTTCTTGGTCGGCACGCACCCATTGTCGTCCTAGGGGTGCTGGCTGCTGACGGCGACGACCTCGCCGGTCAGGTACGAGGAGTAGCCGGAGGCCAGGAAGACGATCACGTTGGCCACCTCCCAGGGCTCGGCGTACCGCCCGAAGGCCTCCCGTGCGGTCAGTTCGCGCAGCAGTTCGGGGGAGGTGACCTTCGCCAGGTGCGGGTGCATGGCGAGGCTCGGGGCCACCGCGTTGACCCGCACGCCGTACGCGGCGGCCTCGATCGCCGCGCACCGGGTCAGGGCCATCACCCCGGCCTTGGCGGCGGCGTAGTGCGCCTGACCGGCCTGGGCGCGCCAGCCGACGACGGAGGCGTTGTTGACGATCACCCCGCCGCCCGTCTCCCGCATCGCCCGCAGGGCGGCGCGCGTGCACCGGAAGGTGCCGTTCAGGGTGACGTCCAGGACCCGGGACCACTGCTCGTCGGTCATGTCGACGAGGTCCGAAGTGCCGCCGAGGCCGGCGTTGTTCACGACGACGTCCAGCCGCCCGTGCGCGGCCACGGCCGCCTCGAACAGGGCCCGCACCTGGCCCTCGTCGGTGACGTCGCACGGCACGGCCGTCACCCGGCCCGGGAACTTGCGGCCCAGTTCGGCCTCGTGTTCCTTCAGCCGGCGGGTGTGCGCGTCGCTGACGACGACATGCGCCCCCTCCTCCAGGAAGCGGCGCGCGGTCGCTCCGCCGATACCGGCCCCGGCCGCCGCCGTGATGACGGCGGTGCGGCCCCTGAGCAGTCCGTGCCCGGGCACGTAGGCCGGGCTCTCGACGCCTGTCATAGTGCCACGCTAACCTACCAAACACTTGTTAGGGAAGCTGCCGGAAGGGAGGCGACGGCGGTGGATCTGTCCCACTCCGAGGCCGACGACGAGTTCCGTGCCGAGGCCAGGGCCTGGCTGGCGGCGCATGTGCCGCGCACCCCGCTGCCGTCCCTGGAGACGGCGGAGGGCTTCGCGGCGCACCGCGCATGGGAGGCCGAACTGGCCGCGGACCGCTGGTCGGTGGTGTCCTGGCCGGAGCGGTACGGCGGCCGGGACGCGGGGTTGCTGGGGTGGCTGGTGTTCGAGGAGGAGTACTGGGCGGCGGGCGCGCCGGGCCGGGTCGGCCAGAACGGCATCAGCCTGCTCGCCCCGACGCTCTTCGACCACGGCACGGAGGAGCAACGCGCGCGCGTGCTGCCGTCGATGGCCACCGGCGGGACGGTCTGGGCGCAGGCCTGGTCGGAACCGGAGGCGGGCTCCGACCTGGCCTCGCTGACCTCCAGGGCGCTGCGGACGGACGGCGGCTGGCTGCTCAGCGGGCACAAGACCTGGTCCTCGCGGGCCGCCTTCGCCGACCGGGCCTTCGGCCTGTTCCGCAGCGACCCGGACACCCCGAAACCCCATCAGGGGCTCACGTACCTGATGTTCGACCTGCGGGCACCGGGGGTCACGGTCCGTCCGATCGGCCGCCTGGACGGCAAGCCGGCCTTCGCCGAGCTGTTCCTGGACGACGTGTTCGTACCGGACGAGGACGTCATCGGCGAGCCCGGCCGGGGCTGGCGGATCGCGATGTCCACGGCGGGCAACGAACGCGGACTCACCCTGCGCCCACCAGGCCGTTTCCTCGCCTCGGCGCACCGGCTGGTGGAGCTGTGGCGGGCGCGCGGCTGCCCGGAGCACGCCCGCGCACGGGTGGCCGACGCCCTGATCGGCGCCCGCGCCTACCAGCTGTTCACCTACGCCGCCGCCTCCCGCTTCCTGGAGGGGGAGGAACTCGGTCCCGAGTCCAGCATGAACAAGGTCTTCTGGTCCGAGCTGGACCTAGCACTGCACGAGACGGCCCTCGATCTGCTGGGCCCGGAGGGCGAGTCGGCGGACACGGACTGGTCCGAGGGGTACGTCTTCTCGCTCGCCGGTCCCCTCTACGCGGGCACCAACGAGATCCAGCGCGACATCGTCGCCGAGCGGCTGCTCGGCCTGCCGAAGGGACGCCGCTGATGCGCTTCCTCCTCGACGCCGAACAGCGCGCCTTCACCGACTCCCTGCACGCGATGCTGTCGGCGGCGGACACCCCGGCGGTGATCCGGGACTGGAGCCGCGGCGGCCGTGCGAGCGGGCGCGCGCTGTGGTCGCGGATCGCCGCGGCGGGGGTGTTCGGCCTCGCGGTGCCGGAGGAGTACGGCGGGCTGGGGCCGCACCCCGTGGAACTGGCGCTCGCCTTCGTGGAGCTGGGGCGGCATGCGGTACCGGGACCCCTGGTGGAGACGGTCGCCGCGGCGGTACTCGTCCAGGACCTCCCCTCGGCCGAGCGCTTCCTGCCGGGGCTCGCGGCCGGGACGGACCTGGCGACGGTGGCGGCGCCCCTCGGGCACCGCCCCGGCACCGGGGCGACCGCGAGAACGCCCACCGGACACGCCCTCGACGCCGACGCGGCCACCCTGCGCCTCGTGCTCACCGCCGATGGTCTCCGCCTGTCCACCACGGCCGCCGGCCCTCCGCGCCGCTCCCTCGACCCCGCCCGCCGTCTCACCCCGCTCGCCGCGGACGGCGAACTCCTCACCCCCGATCCGCCGCGCGACCGCGCCCTCACCTGGGCCCGCCTGACCACCGCCGCCCAGGCCCTCGGCGTCGGACTCGCCCTCCTCGACCGCACGGTCGCCTACGTGCGGCAGCGCACCCAGTTCGGCGTCCCCGTCGGCTCCTTCCAGGCGGTCAAGCACCGCCTCGCGGATGCCAGGACCGCCCTGGAGTTCGCCAGACCCCTGGTCCTCGGCGCGGCGCTCTCCCTGCGCCCCGCGGACGTGGCCGCCGCCAAGCTCACGGCGTGCGAGGCGGCGTACGGCGCGGCCCGTACGGCACTGCAGCTGCACGGCGCGATCGGCTACACCGCGGAGTACGACCTGTCCCTGTGGCTGGCCAAGGCCCGCGCCCTGCGCACCGCGTGGGGCACGCCGGAGGAGTGCCGGGAGGTGGTCCTCGACGACGCGCTCGAAGGAGGCGGGCCGTGAGTCACCCGGGCCGTACGACGCCCGCGGCGCGCGCGGCGGCCAGCCACTGCGGGAACCCGCCGACGAGCCGGTCGTACAGCTCGGCGTCACAGACGCGCCTCGGGTCCTGCCCGGCGTGGAAGAAGCCGGCGTTGTCGACGATCCGCTTGCCCGGCACGGCCAGCTCGTCCAGCTTCCGCAGGAACTCGAACTGCCGGCTGCCGGGGTCGCCGAAGCCGACGAACTGCCAGAACAAGGGGAGCCTGGCCGCCTTGCAGAGGTAGCGCTCGGCGGCGAGTTTGTTGATCGGGCCGCCGTCGGTCTGGAACACGACCAGGGCGGGGTCGGTGGCACCGCTGTCCAGGTAGTGGTCGATGACGGCGTCCATGGCCAGGTGATAGCTGGTCCTGCCCATGTGCCCGAGCCCGGCCACGATCCGGTCGACGCTGCCCTCGTGGCGGTCGAGGGCGATGTCGGTGACCGCGTCGACGTCCGTGGAGAAGAACACCACCGGCACCCGGCCGTCGTCGTCCAGGTGCGCGGACAGGCCCAGCACCCGGTCGGCGAGCGTCTGCACGCTGCCGTCCCTGTAGTACGGCTTCATCGAGCCCGAGTGGTCGACCACCAGGTAGACGGCGGCGCGCAGCCCGTCCAGGCCGTGCTTGCGCAGGGACACCCCGGCGCTCTTGTACAGGCTGACCAGCGCGGGCGCGGTCTCCTCCACCTTGCGCAGACTGAGCGCGGCCATGTTCCCCCTCGGTTGTGCGGACATGCGACGACGCCTGCCCAGGGTCCGGTCGGGGACGGTGGGCAGGCGCCGTCAGTGTTCCGCACGCCGTTGTACGGGACGTTCTTCGGGGTGCCGTCAGACCGCCAGGGCGCGGTCCGTCGGGCGGATCGGGGCCGGCAGGTCGCTGGCACCGGTCAGGAACCGGTCGACACCGCGGGCGGCCGAGCGGCCCTCCGCGATCGCCCACACGATGAGGGACTGTCCGCGGCCGGCGTCACCGGCGACGAACACACCCGGCACGTTGGTCTGGAAGTCGGCGTCGCGGGCGATGTTACCGCGTTCGTCGAGGTCCAGGCCGAACTGCTCCACCAGGCCGTTGTCCCGGTCGGTGCCGGTGAAGCCCATGGCGAGGGTGACCAGCTGGGCCGGGATCTTGCGCTCGGTGCCCGGCTTGGAGGTCAGCTTGCCGTCCACGAACTCCACTTCGGCCAGGTGCAGCCACTGCACGTTGCCGTCCTCGTCGCCCTCGAAGTGGGTGGTGGAGGCGGAGTAGATCCGCTCGCCGCCCTCCTCGTGGGCCGAGGTGACCTTGTAGAGGATCGGGAAGGTCGGCCAGGGCTGGTTGGTCGCGTGCCGCTCGTCGTTCGGGCGGGGCATGATCTCCAGCTGGGTGACGGAGGCCGCGCCCTGCCGGTGGGCGGTGCCCACGCAGTCCGCGCCGGTGTCACCGCCGCCGATGACGACGACGTGCTTGCCCTCGGCCGAGATGGGCGAGGTGACGTAGTCGCCCTCCTGGACCTTGTTGGCCAGCGGCAGGTACTCCATCGCCTGGTGGATGCCCTTGAGCTCCCGCCCGGGGACGGGGAGATCGCGGGCCGTGGTCGAGCCGGCGGCGATCACGACCGCGTCGTAGCGCTTCTTCAGGTCGCGGGCGCCCAGGTCGCGGCCGATCTCGACGCCGGTGCGGAAGCGGGTGCCCTCCGCGCGCATCTGCTCGATACGGCGGTTGATGTGCCGCTTCTCCATCTTGAACTCGGGGATGCCGTAGCGGAGGAGGCCTCCGATGCGGTCCGCGCGCTCGTAGACGGCGACCGTGTGGCCGGCCCGGGTCAGCTGCTGGGCGGCGGCGAGACCCGCCGGGCCCGAGCCGATGACCGCGACCGTCTTGCCGGACAGGCGCTCGGGGATCTGCGGGGCGACGTCCCCGGTCTCCCACGCCTTGTCGATGATCGAGACCTCGACGTTCTTGATGGTGACCGGCGGCTGGTTGATACCGAGCACGCACGCCGACTCGCAGGGGGCCGGGCACAGGCGACCGGTGAACTCCGGGAAGTTGTTGGTCGCGTGCAGGCGCTCCTGGGCGGCCGCCCAGTCCTCGCGGTAGGCGTAGTCGTTCCACTCGGGGATCAGGTTCCCCAGCGGACAGCCGTTGTGGCAGAACGGGATGCCGCAGTCCATGCACCGGCTGGCCTGCTTGCTGATGATCGGCAGCAGGGAGCCGGGGACGTAGACCTCGTTCCAGTCCTTGACCCGCTCGGCGACGGGGCGGGTCTTGGCGACCTCACGGCCGTGGTTCAGGAAGCCCTTCGGGTCAGCCATTGATCGCCGCCTCCATCATCTTCTCGGTGATCTCGGTCTCGGTCAGACCGGCTCGCTCGGCGGCGTCCTTGGCGGCGAGCACTGCCTTGTACGTGCTGGGGATGATCTTGCTGAACCGCTCCACGGCCGCGTCCCAGTCGGCGAGCAGCTTCTCGGCGACCGTCGAGCCGGTCTCCTCGGCGTGGCGGCGCACCACGTCGTGCAGCCACTGCTTGTCCGTCTCGTCCAGCGCCTCGACGGACCCGGCGTTGCCGGCGTTGACGTTGTCGCGGTCGAGGTCGATGACGTAGGCGATACCGCCGGACATGCCCGCCGCGAAGTTGCGGCCGGTCGGGCCGAGGACGACCGCGTGACCGCCGGTCATGTACTCGCAGCCGTGGTCGCCCACGCCCTCGGAGACGACCAGCGCACCGGAGTTGCGGACGCAGAACCGCTCACCGGTACGGCCGCGCAGGAACAGCTCGCCGCCGGTGGCGCCGTAGGCGATGGTGTTGCCCGCGATGGTCGAGTACTCGGCGAGGTGGTCGGCGGCCCGGTCCGGGCGGACGATGACCCGGCCACCGGAGAGGCCCTTGCCGACGTAGTCGTTGGCGTCGCCCTCCAGGCGCAGCGTGACACCGCGCGGCAGGAACGCGCCGAAGGACTGGCCGGCGGAGCCGGTGAAGGTGATGTCGATGGTGTCGTCGGGCAGGCCCGCGCCGCCGAACTTCTTCGTCACCTCGTGGCCGAGCATGGTGCCGACCGTGCGGTTGATGTTGCGGATGGCGACCTGGGCGCGCACCGGCTGTGCCTCGGTCGCGTCGTTCGCGGCCAGGGCGTCGGCGGCGAGCTTGATCAGCTCGTTGTCCAGCGCCTTCTCCAGGCCGTGGTCCTGCTCGACCACCTGGTGGCGCACCGCGCCCTCGGGCAGGTCGGGCACGTGGAACAGCGGCTCCAGGTCCAGGCCCTGCGCCTTCCAGTGGTCGACCGCGCGCTCGACGTCCAGCACCTCGGCGTGGCCGACGGCCTCCTCGATGGAGCGGAAGCCCAGCTCGGCGAGCAGCTCGCGGACCTCCTCGGCGATGAACTTGAAGAAGTTCACCACGTACTCGGCCTTGCCGGCGAAGCGGTCGCGCAGGGTCGGGTTCTGGGTGGCGATACCGACCGGGCAGGTGTCCAGGTGGCAGACACGCATCATCACGCAGCCGGAGACGACGAGCGGCGCGGTCGCGAAACCGAACTCCTCGGCGCCGAGCAGCGCGGCGATGATCACGTCACGGCCGGTCTTCAGCTGGCCGTCGGTCTGCACGACGATGCGATCGCGCAGGCCGTTGAGCAGCAGGGTCTGCTGGGTCTCGGCGAGGCCGAGCTCCCAGGGGCCGCCGGCGTGCTTCAGCGACGTCAGCGGGGAGGCACCCGTACCGCCGTCGTGGCCGGAGATCAGGACCACGTCCGCGTGCGCCTTGGAGACACCCGCGGCGACCGTGCCGACGCCGACCTCGGAGACCAGCTTGACGTGAATCCGCGCCTGCGGGTTCGCGTTCTTGAGGTCGTGGATCAGCTGGGCCAGGTCCTCGATGGAGTAGATGTCGTGGTGCGGCGGCGGGGAGATCAGGCCGACGCCCGGCGTCGAGTGACGGGTCTTGGCCACCCACGGGTAGACCTTGTGGCCGGGCAGCTGGCCGCCCTCGCCGGGCTTGGCGCCCTGGGCCATCTTGATCTGGATGTCGTCCGCGTTGACCAGGTACTCGGAGGTCACGCCGAAGCGGCCGGAGGCGACCTGCTTGATGGCGGACCGGCGCGCCGGGTCGTACAGGCGCTCCGGGTCCTCGCCGCCCTCACCGGTGTTGGACTTGCCGCCCAGCTGGTTCATGGCGATGGCGAGGGTCTCGTGCGCCTCCTTGGAGATGGAGCCGTACGACATCGCGCCCGTCGAGAACCGCTTGACGATCTCGCTGACCGGCTCGACCTCGTCGACGGAGATCGGCGCGCGGTCGGACTTGAAGCCGAACAGGCCGCGCAGCGTCATCAGGCGCTCGGACTGCTCGTTCACACGGGACGTGTACTTCTTGAAGATGTCGTAGCGGCCGGTGCGCGTGGAGTGCTGCAGGCGGAAGACCGTGTCGGGGTCGAACAGGTGCGGTTCGCCCTCGCGGCGCCACTGGTACTCGCCGCCGATCTCCAGCGCGCGGTGCGCCGGGGCGATGCCGGAGGCCGGGTAGGCCTTGGCGTGGCGGGCGGCGACCTCCTCGGCGATGACGTCGATGCCGACGCCGCCGATCTTGGTGGCGGTGCCGTTGAAGTACTTCTCGACGAAGGCCTCGTCCAGGCCGACGGCCTCGAAGACCTGGGCGCCGCGGTACGAGGCGACGGTGGAGATGCCCATCTTGGACATGACCTTCAGGACGCCCTTGCCGAGGGCGTAGATCAGGTTCTTAATGGCCTTCTCGGGCTCCAGGCCGTTCAGGAACGTGCCGGCGCGCAGCAGGTCCTCGACGGACTCCATCGCCAGGTACGGGTTGACGGCGGCGGCGCCGAAGCCGATGAGCAGGGCGACGTGGTGGACCTCGCGGACGTCACCGGCCTCGACCAGCAGGCCCACGTGGGTGCGCTGCTTGGTGCGGATGAGGTGGTGGTGGACGGCCGCGGTGAGCAGCAGCGACGGGATCGGCGCGTGCTCGGCGTCCGAGTGGCGGTCGGAGAGGACGATCAGCCGGGCGCCGTTCTCGATGGCCGCGTCGGCCTCGGCGCAGATCTCCGCGATACGGGCGGCCAGCGTCTCACCGCCACCGCTCACCCGGTACAGACCGGACAGGGTCGCGGCCTTGAAGCCGGGCATGTCGCCGTCGGCGTTGATGTGGATGAGCTTGGCCAGCTCGTCGTTGTCGATGACCGGGAAGGGCAGCACGACGGACCGGCAGGAGGCGGCGGTCGGGTCGAGCAGGTTGCCCTGCGGGCCCAGCGACGAACGCAGGGAGGTGACCAGCTCCTCGCGGATCGCGTCCAGCGGCGGGTTGGTGACCTGCGCGAACAGCTGGGTGAAGTAGTCGAAGAGCAGCCGCGGACGCTCGGACAGCGCCGCGATCGGCGAGTCGGTGCCCATGGAGCCGATCGGCTCGGCGCCGGTGCGGGCCATCGGGGCGAGGATGACGCGCAGCTCCTCCTCGGTGTACCCGAAGGTCTGCTGGCGGCGGGTGACCGAGGCGTGGGTGTGGACGATGTGCTCGCGCTCGGGCAGGTCGCCCAGCTCGATCTCACCGGCCTCCAGCCATTCGGCGTACGGCTGCTCGGCGGCGAGGGACGCCTTGATCTCGTCGTCCTCGATGATGCGGTGCTCGGCGGTGTCGACGAGGAACATCTTGCCGGGCTGCAGGCGGCCCTTGCGGACGACCTTGGCCGGGTCGATGTCGAGGACGCCGACCTCGGAGCCGAGGACGACGAGGCCCTCGTCGGTGACCCAGTAGCGGCCGGGGCGCAGGCCGTTGCGGTCGAGCACGGCGCCGACCTGGGTGCCGTCGGTGAAGGTGACGCAGGCGGGGCCGTCCCAGGGCTCCATCATCGTGGAGTGGAACTGGTAGAAGGCGCGCCGGGCGGGGTCCATGGAGTCGTGGTTCTCCCACGCCTCCGGGATCATCATCAGCACGGAGTGCGGCAGCGAACGGCCGCCCAGGTGCAGCAGCTCCAGGACCTCGTCGAAGGAGGCGGAGTCGGAGGCGTCCGGCGTACAGACCGGGAAGATCCGGTCCAGCTCCTTGGCGCCGAACAGGTCGGAGACCAGCTGCGACTCGCGGGCGACCATCCAGTTGCGGTTGCCCTTGACGGTGTTGATCTCACCGTTGTGCGCGACGAAGCGGTACGGGTGCGCGAGCGGCCACGAAGGGAAGGTGTTCGTGGAGAACCGGGAGTGCACGAGCGCGATCGCGGAGGCGAAGCGGCGGTCGGACAGGTCCGGGAAGAAGGGCTCCAGCTGGCCGGTGGTCAGCATGCCCTTGTACACGATCGTGCGCGCGGACAGCGACGGGAAGTAGACACCGGCCTCGCGCTCGGCGCGCTTGCGCAGCACGAACGCCCGGCGGTCCAGCGCGATGCCCTCGCTGGCGCCGTCGGTGACGAAGATCTGCCGGAAGACCGGCATGGTGGAGCGGGCGGTGGCGCCCAGCAGCTCCGGGGCGACGGGGACCTCACGCCAGCCGAGGACGGTGAGGCCCTCGTCGGCGGCGATCGTCTCGATGCGTGAGACGGCGTCCTCGGTCCCGTCCGCCGGCAGGAAGGCGATGCCGACGGCGTACGAACCGGCTGCGGGGAGGTCGAATCCGGCCACCTCGCGGAAGAAGGCGTCCGGCACCTGGGAGAGGATGCCCGCGCCGTCACCCGAGTCGGGCTCGGAGCCGGTCGCACCCCGGTGCTCCAGGTTGCGCAGCACGGTGAGCGCCTGCTCGACCAGCGTGTGGGACGCCTCGCCGGTAAGGGTGGCGACGAAACCGACGCCACAGGCGTCGTGTTCGTTGCGGGGGTCGTACATACCCTGCGCAGCAGGGCGAGCATCCATGAACGACCAGTTCTGGCCATTCGCGGAATGCTGGGACGGCTGGCGCGGCGTACGCATCGGCTCTCCCGTCGTCGTCATGAGGCATGTGGCAAGTGCCGAGGGACGACGTTGGCCCTCTGCGTGGAGTGCAAAATTTCGTGCAGATTACATGATGGGGTGGTACCC
This sequence comes from Streptomyces sp. NPDC001135, assembly GCF_053598395.1. NCBI lineage: Bacteria > Bacillati > Actinomycetota > Actinomycetes > Kitasatosporales > Streptomycetaceae > Streptomyces > Streptomyces sp. NPDC001135. The sequence continues at coordinate 104,158 of NZ_JBSFKD010000008.1, forward strand.
GGGAAGCGGATACTCCGTTCCAACATGCGGACGCCACGGGGTCCGTGGCAACGGTGCCGCACGGTCCGCGGCAGGCTGCCGCACGAGGCGGCGGGGGTGCCGCGCGGTACGCGGCAGGTACCGCACACGGCGGCGGCAGACGTATGAAGGGGACCGTCGCGGACAAGATCGGTCGGATCGTCGTCCGGCGGCCCGAGGGGGCGGGGGGAGCGTCTTCACTCTCCCCGCAGGGGTGCGGCAGGCGTCATTGCCTGCGGTGCTTACGGCTCATGCCCGGTGGTCACGCATCTGAAACCAGCGAGTAACGGCTACTTATGCGGCCCGACGCATAAGTAGCGGCGCCGCTATCCTACGGCCGTTCCGAACAGGTTGCCCAGGGCGTACGTCACACCGGCCGCGGCACCGCCCAGCGCGAGCTGCCTGAGGCCGCTGTACCACCAGCTCCGGGCGGTCACCTTGGCCACCACGGCACCGCAGCCGAAGAGCCCGGCGAGGGCGAGTAGCACGGCGGGCCACAGCGCGGTCGCGCCGAGCAGGAACGGCAGCACGGGCAGCAGGGCGCCGAGGGCGAAGGAACCGAAGGAGGAGACGGCGGCGACCAGCGGCGAGGGGAGGTCACCGGGATCGATGCCCAGCTCTTCCCGGGCGTGGATCTCCAGGGCCTGCTCGGGGTCCTTGGACAGCTGGCGCGCGACCTCCCGGGCCAGGTCGGGCTCCACCCCCCGGGCGACGTACAGCGCCGCGAGTTCGTCCTGCTCGTCCTGCGGGTGCTTGCGCAGCTCACGGCGCTCGACGTCCAGCTCGGCCTCGACCAGTTCCCGCTGCGAGGCGACCGAGGTGTACTCACCGGCCGCCATGGAGAAGGCACCGGCGGCGAGCCCCGCGAGCCCGGTGATGACAATGGTCTGATGGCTCACGGACCCGCCGGCGACACCCGTCATCAGGGCGAGGTTGGAGACAAGGCCGTCCATCGCACCGAAGACCGCGGGGCGCAGCCAGCCGCCGTTGACATCGCGATGCGTGTGGTTGTCGCGGTGCGCCTCGTGCAGCGCGGCCTGCGTTTCGATGACGGCCATGGGGACCCCCGGATAGCTTAGCCAAAGCTAACTTTGGATGAGTTCTACTTTTCGACAACAACGAACCTACGCCCATTCTGCCGCTCGCACCAGCAAGGAAAGGCTGGGCTAACCTGCACCTTTACCTGATTGCGCACCGATTTTGCTCATCCGTGCGTGATCGCGCTCAGATGCCGAGAGGGTGACTCCGGCGCTGCGGAGGCTCGCGCGGGCGCGCGCCGTGGCACACATCCGCAAAGCGTCTTCGTGGTCCCGTTGAAGGAGGCCGCCCATGGCATCGATCGCCTGCACTCCCCCGCTCCCGGCGCCCGACGCCGCCGCCGGACTCCGCGAGCGGGCCCGCGGCGCGCTGCTCGGCCTGGCCGTGGGGGACGCGCTGGGAGCGCCTGCGGAGAACCTCAAACCGTCCGAGATCCGCGCCCGCTGGGGCCGCATCACCGGGTACGTGGCGGAGAAGCCGTGCGGCACGGACGACACGGAGTACGCGATCTTCTCCGGGCTGCTGCTCGCCCGGCACGGTTCGGCGCTGACTCCGGCGCATGTGGAGGCGGCCTGGCACGAGTGGATCGCCGACCGGGCCGAGGGTCCCTTCCGGGGCGCGGGCTTCAGCGAGCGCGGCACCCTGGAGAACCTGCGCCGCGGCCTCGCGGCCCCCATCTCGGCCCAGCACCGGCACGCCTGGAGCGACGGCCTGGCGATGCGCGCGGCCCCCTTCGGGGTCTTCGCGGCCGGGCGCCCCGCCGAGGCGGCCCGGCTGGTGGCGATCGACGGCTCGGTCAGCCATGAGGGCGAGGGCATCTACGGCGGCCAGGCGGTGGCGGCCGGGGTGGCAGCGGCGATGACCGGCGCGCCGGTTCCGGTGGTGATCGCCGCGGCCCTCGCGGTCGTTCCCGAGGACTCCTGGACGGCACGCTCGCTGCGGCGTGCGGTGGCCGTGGCCCACCGCGGCGAACGCGCGGTCCGCTGCGCGGTCGTCATCGGCGGCTATCCCTGGACCGACCTGGCCCCCGAGGCGGTCGCCCTCGCCTTCGGCGCGTACGCGGCGGCCGACGGCGACTTCGTGCGGGCCGTTCTGACCGCCGTCAACATGGGCCGTGACGCGGACACGACGGCGGCGGTGACCGGCGCCCTGTCCGGTGCGACCCACGGCATCACGGCGATCCCGCCCCACTGGGCCGCCCCCATCGGCCCGGCCCGCGGCCACTGCCTCCCCGCCATGACCGGTCACCACGTCCTGGACGTGGCTGAGCTGCTGGTCCCCGGGGAGGCGGAGAAGTGGGGGGCGGGGATGACGCTTCCCGGGGTACTGCGGGAGGGACCACGGGGTGCGGTACCCGGGTCACTCGGGGAAGCGACGGGGCCCGCGCCATCGGGGACGCTTCGAGAAGCGGCGGGGAGTGCTCTGCCGGGCACCCTCCGAGAAGCGGAGGGGGCCGCCCTCCCCGGCACCCTCCGAGAAACAGCAGCCACCGCCCTCCCCGGCACCCTCCGAGAAACAACAGGCACCCCCCTCCCAGGCACCCTCCGAGAAGCGGCGGGGAGCGCTCTGCCGGGGGCGCTTCGGGAAAGGGCGGGGGCTGGTCTGCGGGGCTCGCCTCCGGAGGGGACGGGCGGCGTGCCGACGGGCTCCGTTCCGGAAGGGGCAGGGGGTGCTGTGACGGGCTCGCCTGCAAAGGAGGCGGGAGCCGCCCTGCGGGACCCGCTCCCGGAAGGGGCACGGACGACACCCCGGAGCCCGCTGGTCGGTGCGGGGAACTCCGGCAAGCAGGACAGCGAGGGCCGGTCATGACGGCGCGCCGTGTCGAGGGCCTCCTGCTCGGCCTGGCCGCAGGCGACGCCGCCGGCTGGCCGGCAGCACGGCACCGGGCCAGCCGCATGCCCGAGTGGACCCGGCGCCTCACCCGCGAACTGGACACCTTCGCCGAGCAGAACGCCACCACCACCCTCCCCGTACCGATCGCCCTGAACCAACCCTCTGAACCCCTGCGTCTCGGCCCCTCCGACGACGCCGAATGGGCGGCCTTCGCCGCGGAGGCGGTACTGCGGGCCGGCGACGACGACGTCCTCGGCGACCTCAGCCGAGAGCGCCGTACCCGCGCCGCCATCGACCTCACCTGGACCGCCGTGGCCGCGGAAGTCGCCGCCGCGGCGGACCGCGCCCCCGAGATCGAGTCCGCCGTGCTCCCGCTGCGCGCCCGCATCTCGGTCCGCGCCGGCCTCGGCAACCTCGCCACCGGCCTGCGCCCGCCCGCCACCGGCCACGACAACCCGCACTACTTCGACGACGCGGCCTGCGTCCGCGCCTGTGTCCTCGCCGTCGCCCACCCCGGCGATCCCGAACGCGCCGCGGCCCTCGCCGAGTTCGACGCCCGCTACACCCAGGACGGCGACGGCGTGCACGGCGCCCGCGCCATGGCCGCGGCCCTCGCCCTCGCCCTCGCCGACGCCGGGACGGACGCGTGCGTGGCCGCCGCGCTCGCCGAGCTCCCGCCCGACACCGAGATCGGCCGCAACGCCCGTCACGCCCTGGCCCTCGCCGAGGACAGCGAGTCCGCCTTCGCCCTCGTCCCGCTCCTCGAGCACCAGATCGTCGACCACGTCTACAGCTACGGCATCGCCGCGGCCGAGACCGTCCCGGTCGCCCTCGCCCTCGCCACCGCCGCCGGCGGCCGTATCGCCGAGGCCGTACCCGCCGCCGCCTGCCTGTCCCGGGTCGCCGACTCCGCTCCCGCGCTCGCGGGCGCCCTGACCGGAGCCCTCGGCGGCGGCGCGGCCATCCCGCAGACCTGGCGGGACGCCTGCCGCACCCTGTCCGGCTGTGCGCTGCCCCGCCTCACCGGCACCGACCTGGTGGAACTCGCCGGGCTCCTGGAAGCCGCACAACCGGCCCGCCCAGGAGGATGATTCGGGGCATGATGCCCAAAGATTTCAAAAGACCCAAAGAAGGGGAAAACAGCCATCCCCCTTCGGACGGTCCCGTGCCCGGTCTCGACGAGCGGATCACCGGGGCCCTCGTCGGAGCGGCCGTCGGCGACGCCCTCGGCGGTCCGGTGGAGGGCTACTCCCCGGAGCAGATCGCCGAGCGCCACGGCGGCCGTGTCCACGGCATCGTCGGCCCCTGGCACGGCGACGCCTGGCGCACCGCCCGCCCCGTCGCCCCGTACCACAAGGGCGACGGCCACGTCACCGACGACACCCTGATGACCCACGCCCTGATCCGGGTCTACGCCCAGGTCCGCGACCACCTCGACGCCTACTCGATCGCCGACCACCTGGTCCCGGACCTGATGACCAACCCGCGGTGGATCCCGGAACTGGAGACCGAGACGCTGCCCCTGCACCGCCTCTTCCTCGCCGAGAAGTGGCTCGTGACCCGGCTCGCCCACGGCCATGCCGACCCCCGCGAGGCGGGCGTCGGCAACATCGTCAACTGCGGCGCGACGATGTACATGGCCCCCGTCGGCCTGGTCAACGCCGCTCACCCGGCCGCCGCCTACGCCGAGGCGCTGGACATCGCCGGCGCGCACCAGTCGTCGTACGGCCGCGAGGCGGCCGGTGTCCTCGCCGCGGCCGTCGCCGCCGCGGCGGCACCGGGCGCGACCCCCGACTCCGTCGTCGGCGCCTGCCTGTCCCTGGCCAAGGACGGCACGCGCGCGGCGATCGAGAAGGTCTGCGAAGTGGCCCGCGAGCACACCGACTTCGAGTCGGCTCTACACCCCCTGCGCGCGGCGGTGGCCCCGTACGACACCGTCGGCCCGGACTACCGTGCGCCCTCGCTCGCCGCCCGCCGCCCCTCCCGGCTGCACGCGATCGAGGAACTGCCCATCGCGCTGGGCATGCTGCTGGTCGCCGGCGGCGACTACCGGCACGCGGTCCTCGGCGCGGTCAACTACGGCCGCGACTGCGACTCGATCGCCACGATGGCCGGTGCCCTCGCGGGCGCCCTCGGCTCACCCGTCCCGGAGGACTGGGCGAAGGCGGTCGCCGAGGCCAGCCGTCTGGACCTGTGGGAACCGGCCCGCACACTCACCGAGGTCACGCGGGAGGTCTTCGCACGCGACGTACGGCGGCGCCGCGCCCACGAGCGGGCGTTCACGGCCCTCGGAGGACCTGCATGCTCCGACTGACCTGGGTCCAGCCGGAGGACCTGCTGGGCCACGAACTCCGTCAGGCCCGCCTGGACGGCCGTGAGCCGTCCGCGATCGAGGCGCGCTGGCGGGCGGCGGGCGGCCCGGACGCGCCGCCGCGCGCGGGGGCGTCCACCCACCGGGCGTCCCGTTACCTGCGTCTGCTGGCCGAGGATCTGCTGGACGAACTGGCCGACCTGCCGAGCCGGTTGGCCGAGGACGAGCCGACGGACCTGGCCCGCATCAAGTCCCTGTGCCCGGACTGGCCGTCGTCCGACCGCGAGCAGGACATGGCTGGTCGCGCAGTACCCCGCACCCCTTCGGGGCGCCCCGCCCCGGCCGCCCTCGAAGCCGCCTGGCTCGGCCGGGCCATCGGCTGCCTCCTCGGCAAACCCGTCGAAAAGCTCCCCCTCGACGCCATCCGCGCCCTCGCCCGCGCAGCCGGCAACTGGCCCCTCACCACCTACTTCACCGCCGTCGGCGTCCCGGAAGACCTCCTCGCCGCCCACCCCTGGAACCGCCGCTCGGCCGGCACCTCCCTCGCCGAGAACATCGACGGCATGCCCGAGGACGACGACCTCAACTACCCCCTGCTCAATCTGCTGCTCCTCCAGCGCCACGGAAGGGGCTTCCGCACCGGCGACGTGGCCCGGATCTGGCTGGACGAACTCCCGCCCGGCCGCACCTTCACCGCCGAACGCATCGCCTACCGCAACCTCCTCTCCGGCATCGAACCCCCGCACACCGCCCGCCACCGCAACCCCTTCCGCGAGTGGATCGGCGCCCTGATCCGGGCCGACGTGCACGGCTGGACCAACCCCGGAGACCCGGCCGCCGCCGCCGGACAGGCGCACCGCGACGCGGTCCTCACCCACACCGCCAACGGCGTCTACGCGGCGATGTTCACGGCCGCCGCCATCGCCGCCGCCGCGAGTGGCACCCAGGACGTGCACGCCTGTCTGCGCACCGGCCGGAGCGTGATCCCGCCCCGTTCCCGGCTCGCGCGGGCGATCGACCACGCCGTCGAACTGGCCGGGTCGTACGAGGACTTCGACGATGTCGTGGACGAACTCCACGCCCGCTACTCCCCCGCCCACCACTGGGTGCACGCCCTCCCCAACACCGCCCTGATCACCGCCGCCCTCACCCACGCGGACGGCGATTTCACCGGCTCCGTCCGCCGTGCGGTGTCGGGCGGCTGGGACACCGACTCCAACGGCGCCACGGCCGGCAGCATCGCCGGACTGCTCGCGGGCACCCCGGCCGCCCTCCCCGACCGCTGGCGGGCCCCGCTGAAGAACCGGCTCGCCACCACCGTCGGCGACTTCGACGGCACCGGCTTCGACACCCTCGCCCATCTCACCCATCTGGAGGCGACCCGCTCATGACCCACATCGTCGTCCTCGGCAGCACGAACATGGACCTCGTCACCTATGTCGCGAAGGCACCACAGCGCGGCGAGACCGTGACGGGACGCGAATTCCACACCATCCCCGGCGGCAAGGGGTCCAACCAGGCGATCGCCGCCGCCCGCGCCGGCGCCACCGTCTCGATGATCGGCGCGGTCGGCAACGACGCCTTCGGCCTGCGGCTGCGCGACACCCTCGAACACTCCGGCGTGGACACCGACTTCCTGCGTACGGTCGAGGGCCCGTCCGGCACCGCCCACATCGTGGTGGACGACGAGGGCGCCAACTCCATCGTCGTCGTCCCCGGCGCGAACGGCACCGTCGACCACCTCTCCCCCGGCGACGAGGGCGTGATCGCCTCCGCCGACGCCCTGCTGCTGCAGTTGGAGATCCCGCTGGCCGCGGTCGTCGCGGGCGCCCAGGCGGCACACCGGCACGGGATCCGTACGGTCCTCACCCCGTCGCCCGCCCAGCCGCTGCCGCCCGAACTCCTCGCCGTCACCGACCTGTTGGTGCCCAACGAGTACGAGGCGGTCACGCTCACCGGCCGCACCGACCCCCGCGAGGCCGCCGCCGCCCTGCTGGACCTGGTGCCGGAGGTCGTCGTCACCCTGGGTGCGACCGGCAGCCTGTACCTGGCCCGGGGCACCGAGCCGCTCGTGATCCCCGCGCCGACGGTGACGGCTGTCGACTCCACGGGCGCCGGTGACACCTTCGTCGGCGCGCTCGCGGTGGCCCTCGCCGAGGAGAAACCGGTACGGGAGGCCCTGTCCTGGGCGGCGGCCGCCGCGGCGATCTCCGTCCAGCGGGCCGGGGCGTCGGCGTCGATGCCGTACCGCCCGGAGATCGACGCCCAGTGCACCGCATGAGTGCGGCACGTACGAGTACGACGACCCCGCCGCTGACCGGTCTGCGGGTGCTGGACCTGGCGACGCTGTTCGCGGGCCCGCTGGCCGCCACGCTGCTCGGTGACTTCGGCGCCGAGGTGATCAAGGTCGAGCATCCGGACCGGCCGGACCCCTCCCGCGGGCACGGCCCGGCCAAGCACGGCATCGGTCTGTGGTGGAAGGTGCTCGGCCGCAACAAGCGGACCATCACCCTGGACCTGTCCACGCCCGGCGGCCGTGCCGTCCTGCTCCGGCTCGCCGCCACCGCCGACGTGGTGATCGAGAACTTCCGCCCGGGGACCCTGGAGAAGTGGGAGCTGGGCTGGGAGGAGCTGTCGGCCGCCAACCCCCGGCTGCTCCTCGCCCGGGTGACGGCCTTCGGCCAGTTCGGCCCGTACGCGCACCGCCCCGGCTTCGGCACCCTCGCCGAGGCGATGAGCGGCTTCGCCGCGCTCACCGGCGAGCCGGAGGCACCACCGACGCTTCCGCCGTTCGGGCTCGCGGACTCGGTCGCGGGCCTGGCGACCGCCTGCGCCGTCCTCACGGCGCTGGCCGCACGGGAGCGCACCGGCGCCGGGCAGGTCGTCGACCTGGCGATCATCGAGCCGATGCTGTCGGTCCTCGGGCCGCACCCCACCTGGTACGACCAGCTCGGTCATGTGCAGGAACGCACCGGCAACCGCTCCGCGAACAACGCGCCGCGCAACACGTACCGCACCGCGGACGGGCTCTGGGTCGCGGTCTCCACCTCCGCGCAGTCCGTCGCGGAGCGGGTGATGCGCCTGGTGGGCCGCCCGGAGCTGATCGGGGAACCGTGGTTCGCCACCGGCGCGGACCGCGCCGCGCACGCCGACGTCCTGGACGAGGCGGTCGGCTCCTGGATCGCCGCCCGCCCCCGCGCCGAGGTCCTCGCGGCCTTCGAGAAGGCCGAGGCCGCGGCTGCCCCGGTCCATGACGTCCGGGACGTCATGGCCGACCCCCAGTACCAGGCCCTGGACACCATCACCACGGTCTTCGACCCCGAGCTGGGCCCGCTGCGTATGCAGAACGTGCTCTTCCGGCTCTCCGCGACCCCCGGCGTGATCCGCTGGGCCGGCCGCCCGCACGGCGCCGACACCGAGGCCGTGCTCACCGAGCTGGGTCTCACGCCGGCCGAGGTCGCCGGGCTGCGCGCGGAGGGAGCCCTGTGACCCGGGCCCCGCTCACCTGGCTCTACGTCCCCGGCGACCGCCCGCACGTGGTGACCAAGGCGCTGGCCGCGGGCGCCGACGTCGTGGTGATCGACCTGGAGGACGCGGTCGCCCAGGACCGCAAGGAGTACGCCCGCGCGGCCACGGCCGACCTCCTCACCGAGCCCCAGCCGGTCCCGGTGCACGTCCGCGTCAACGCCCTGGACGGCCCCTGGGCCGCCGGGGACCTGGCCGCCCTGGGTGCGCTCCCCGGCCTGTCGGGCCTGCGGCTCCCCAAGGTGACCGGCCCGGACGCGATCAGGCGGGTCGCCGCGGCCCTCCCCGTCCCGCTGTACGCCCTGCTGGAGACGGCCCTCGGCATCGAGCACGCCCATGCCATCGCCACCGCGCACCCCGCCCTGCGGGGTATCGCCCTCGGCGAGGCGGACCTGCGGGCCGACCTGGGGGTCCGGGCCGACGCGGGCCTCGACTGGCCGCGCTCCCGGGTGATCGTCGCCGCCCGTGCGGCCGGCCTCGCCCCACCACCCCAGTCGGTCCACCCCGACATCCGCGACCTGGACGGCCTCGCCGCCTCCTGCGCCCACGGCCGCGCCCTCGGCTTCCTGGGCCGCTCCGCGATCCACCCCCGGCAGCTGCCGGTGATCGAACGGGCCTACCTGCCCACACCGGCGGAGATCGACCACGCGGAGACGATCCTCAAGGCAGCGGCCACGAACGAGGGCGCCCAGGCCCTCCCCGACGGCCGTTTCATCGACGCGGCGGTGGTGGCCATGGCCCAGCGCACGCTGACGCTGGCGCACCGGGGCTGACCTCGCCCGCACACGCCGAGGGCGCCCGGGAGACCCCGGGCGCCCTCGGCGTCGTACGACCAGCCGTCAGCTCTTCTTCGTCGCCGACTCGGCCTCGTCCTTCGTCTCCGCGTCGGCGGGCTCGGCCCTGTCCTCGGCAGCGGCATCCGGCTCGGTCTTGTCCTCGGTCTTGTCCTCGGCCTCGGCAGCCGCATCCGGCGCGTCACCGGCCACCTCGGCGACGGCCTCGGGCTCCACCACGGCTTCCCTGCCCGGCCGCTTCTTCGACGACACGACGAGGTACGTCACCGCGAGCAGGAACACGATCAGCGCGGTCCAGACGTTGAGGCGGACGCCCAGGATGTGGTGGGCGTCGTCGACGCGCATGTACTCGATCCAGCCGCGCCCCGCGCAGTACGCGGCGACGTACAGGGCGAACGCGCGGCCGTGGCCCAGCGTGAAGCGGCGGTCGGCCCAGAGGACCAGCAGACCCACGCCGATGCACCACAGGGACTCGTAGAGGAACGTCGGGTGGTAGTAGCCCGGCACCCGGCCGCCCTCGGAGGAGGTGATGTGCAGTGCCCAGGGAACGTGGGTCTCGTGGCCGTACAGCTCCTGGTTGAACCAGTTGCCCCAGCGGCCGATGGCCTGTGCGAAGGCGATGCCGGGCGCGACGGCGTCGGCGTACGCCGGCATCGGGATGCCCCGGCGCCGCGCGCCGATCCACGCGCCGAGCGCGCCGAGCGCGATCGCGCCCCAGATGCCCAGGCCGCCCTCCCACACCTTGAAGGCGTCCACCCAGTCACGGCCGTCGCTGAAGTACAGCTCGTAGTCCGTGATCACGTGGTACAGCCGGCCGCCGACCAGGCCGAACGGCACCGCCCAGACCGCGATGTCGGCGACGGTACCGGCCCGTCCGCCGCGGGCGATCCAGCGCTTGTTGCCGAGCCAGACGGCCACGAAGACGCCGATGATGATGCAGAAGGCGTAGCCGCGCAGCGGGATGGGGCCGAGGTAGAGCACCCCGCGCGACGGGCTGGGAATGTAGGAAAGTTCCATGGCAGGTCCGACGCTACCGTGCCGGGCCGTGGGGACGGCAAGCAGCCCGGCTACGGGTCCATAACGGGGGCGTGAGAAAAACGGACGGGTCCGGGGCCGTCCTTACCCGCGGTCGGCCGCCTCCACCATCTGCTTGAGCTTGGCCGGGGTCATGGTCTGGTCCTGGTAGATGTTCTTCCCGCCGAGCAGGACCGTGGGCGTGCCGGTGAAGCCGCCGCCCTGGAAGGCCTTCTGGGACTTGTTCACCCAGCTGTCGTGGGTGCCGCCCTTGACGCACTTCTGGAAGGCCGGGGTGTTCAGACCGCCGACCTTTCCGGCCAGCTCGATCAGCTTGCCGTTGTCGGCGAACGCGTCGTCGGTCTCCTTGGGCTGGTTCGCGTACAGCACGTCGTGGTAGTCGCGGAACCTTCCGGTGTCCTGGGCGCAGGCCGCGGCGTTGGCCGCGCGCAGGGAGCCGGTGCCGCCGAGGTTGCCGTCGATCAGCCGGACCAGGTGGTAGTCGATTCTGAGCTTGCCGGAGTCGACCAGTTGGTGGAGCGTCGGGCGGTAGGCGATCTCGAAAGCCTGGCAGGCCGGGCAGCGGAGGTCCTCCCAGACGGTGAGCGTGGACTTGGCGCCGTCCTTGCCGACCGGGATCGCGAGGCTGTCCTTGCCCTGCGCGCCCGAGGGCGCCACGACCGGGCCCGCCTTCTGGCCCTTCTCCTTGCCGGCGTTCGCGGCGAGCACGCCGATCACCGCCGCGAGGCCCAGGACGCAGACGATGCTCGCGCCCACGATGAGCGTGCGCCGCCGCTTGTCCGCGGCCCTCTGCTTCTCGCGCTCGACCGCCAGCCGCTCCCGGGCGGTGCGCTTTCCGTCACGGTTCTTCTCACTCACACCCCCAGAACGAACCGGGGAGGCGCAGCGCGCCTCCCCGGTCCCAGGTCCACTCGTTCGAGTGACCGAATGTTCTGATAGGAAAACGACCGGCGGTCACGCCCGTCCGCGCACGCCCTTCGCCAGCTCCCCGGCCAGCTCGCGGACCGCCGCGAGACCCGAGGCGTGGTCGGGGGCGTCCAGCATCCGCTTCACGAACGCGGAGCCGACGATCACACCGTCGGCGAAGCCCGCGACCTCGGCGGCCTGGGCGGCGTTGGAGACGCCGAGTCCGACGCAGACGGGCAGGTCGGTGCCGGTGGCGCGGGTGCGCTCCACCAGGTTGTGGGCCTGCGCGCCGACGGATTCGCGGGTGCCGGTGACACCCATCAGCGAGGCCGCGTAGACGAAGCCGCTGCCCGCCGCGGTGATCCGGGCGAGCCGCTCGTCCTTGCTGCTCGGCGCCACGACGAAGACGGTCGCGAGGCCGTGCTTCTCGGCGTGCTCCCGCCACAGGGCCGACTCCTGCACCGGCAGGTCGGGCAGGATGCAGCCCGCGCCGCCCGCCTCGGCCAGCTCGGCGGTGAACCGCTCGACGCCGTAGCGGTCGATGGGGTTCCAGTACGTCATGACGAGCACGGGCTTGCCGGTCGCCGCGTGCGCCTCGCGGACCGTCCGCATGACGTCGGCGATCCTGACGCCGCCCCGCAGGGCGATGTCGTCGGCGGTCTGGATGACCGGGCCGTCGAGGACGGGGTCGCTGTGCGGCAGACCCACCTCCACGACATCCGCCCCGCCCTCGAAGACGGCCTTGATCGCCTCGATGCCGCCGTCCACGGTCGGGAACCCGGCCGGCAGGTAGGCGATGAGCGCGGACCGGCCCTCGGCCTTGGCGGCGGCGAGGGTGTCGGACAGCAGCTGGACGTTTCCGCTCACTTGGCGTCCCCCTCGATCTCGGCGGTGTCGGCTTGGTCGGCGGCCACCTCGGCGTCGGTGTCGTACAGGCCGAAGTAGCGGGCGGCGGTGTCCATGTCCTTGTCGCCGCGACCGGAGAGGTTGACGATGATCAGGCCGTCCTCGCCCAGCTCCCTGCCGACCTCCAGGGCGCCGGCCAGGGCGTGGGCGCTCTCGATGGCCGGGATGATCCCCTCGGTGCGGGACAGCAGGCGCAGGGCCTGCATGGCCGCGTCGTCGGTGATCGCGCGGTACTCGCCGCGGCCGGAGTCCTTCAGGTAGGAGTGCTCCGGTCCGATGCCCGGGTAGTCCAGGCCCGCCGAGATCGAGTACGGCTCGGTGATCTGGCCCTCGTCGTCCTGCAGCACGTAGGACCGGGAGCCGTGCAGGATGCCGGGCTCGCCCGCGGTCAGGGTGGCCGCGTGCTCTCCCGTCTCGATGCCGTGTCCGGCCGGCTCGCAGCCGATCAGGCGGACGCCCTCGTCGGGGATGAAGGCGTGGAAGAGTCCGATGGCGTTGGAGCCGCCGCCGACGCAGGCGATGGCGGCGTCCGGGAGGCGCCCGGCGCGCTCCAGCAGCTGGCGGCGGGCCTCGACACCGATGACCCGGTGGAAGTCGCGGACCATGGCCGGGAAGGGGTGCGGTCCGGCGACGGTCCCGAACAGGTAGTGCGTGTGGTCCACATTGGCGACCCAGTCGCGGAACGCCTCGTTGATCGCGTCCTTCAGGGTGCGGCTGCCGGACTTCACGGCGACGACCTCGGCGCCGAGCATGCGCATGCGGGCCACGTTCAGGGCCTGGCGCTGGGTGTCGACCTCGCCCATGTAGATGGTGCAGTCGAGGCCGAAGAGGGCACAGGCGGTGGCCGTGGCGACGCCGTGCTGGCCGGCGCCGGTCTCGGCGATGACCCGGGTCTTGCCCATCCGCTTGGTGAGCAGGGCCTGGCCGAGCACGTTGTTGATCTTGTGGGAGCCGGTGTGGTTGAGGTCCTCGCGCTTGAGGAACACACGGGCGCCACCCGCCTGCGCGGCGAAACGGGGCACCTCGGTCAGCGCCGACGGGCGCCCCGTGTAGTTGACGAGCAGGTCGTCGAGCTCGCGGGCGAACTCGGGGTCCTGCTTGGCCTTGTCGTACTCGACGGCGACCTCGTCGACGGCGGCGACGAGGGCCTCGGGGATGAACTTGCCGCCGAACACCCCGAAGTAGCCTTCGGAGCTGGGGACTTGACCCTCCGGGTCGGGGTAGAAGAAGTTGCTGGGCATGCCGAACCTCACGGTGAGTGCGTGTGAAAAGACACTATTCGCCGTGGGGCGTCGGGGTTGTCAGCCGGCTGCGGGCCTGTCGTGGCTGTTCGCGCCCGCGCGGCCGTAGCCGCACGTCAAAGAGAACCCCGCGCCCCTCGGGTCGGCTGCTGCCATCGCATGCCATTGACTTGCCCCGGCTCATCGCCGATGACGTAACGCACCCTGCGACCATGAACGCGCCGGGCCGGAGCACGGCAGCCCCTCGGGCGGCAGCCGCGCGCCAGGCGGGCGTACCGGTCCACGGTCGTCACGGTGAGAGTCATCGGAAACACAGCCTACCGGCGATCAGCCCCGCCCGTGCCGCAGAGCGGGGTGTTCGCCCGCGGCGACCAGGTCGGAGACGGCGGTCTTCGGGTCACGGCCGGTGACCAGGGACTCGCCGACCAGGACCGCGTCGGCACCGGCGTTGGCGTAGGCGATCAGGTCGTGCGGGCCACGGACACCGGACTCGGCGACCTTGACGATGTGGTCCGGGATCTCCGGCGCGACCCGCTCGAACGTGCCGCGGTCGACCTCCAGCGTCTTCAGGTTGCGCGCGTTGACGCCGATGATCCTGGCGCCCGCGTCCACGGCCCGCTCGACCTCGTCCTCGTCGTGGACCTCGACGAGGGGGGTGAGGCCGATGGAGACCGCGCGCTCGATCAGCGACTCCAGGGCCGGCTGGTCCAGGGCGGCCACGATCAGCAGCGCGAGGTCGGCGCCGTACGCCCGGGCCTCCCACAGCTGGTACGAGGTGACGATGAAGTCCTTGCGGAGCAGCGGGACGTCCACGCGCGCGCGGACGGCCTCGAGGTCGGCCAGCGAACCGCCGAAGCGGCGCTGTTCGGTGAGGACGGAGATGACGGCCGCACCGCCCGCCTCGTAGTCCGCGGCCAGCCCGGCAGGGTCGGCGATCGCGGCCAGCGCGCCCTTGGAGGGGCTGGAGCGCTTGACCTCGCAGATCACCTTCACGCCGTCGCCCTTGAGCGCGGCCACCCCGTCCTTGGCGGCGGGAGCCTTGGCCGCGCGCTCCTTGAGCTCGTCGAGGCTGACGCGTGCCTGCCGCTCCGCCAGGTCGGCACGGACTCCGTCGATGATCTCGTCGAGCACACTCACGCGAGCGGCCCCCTTTCAGACGGTGGTTCCTTCAGATTTTGAAAACTTGTGGTCACTGCGATGGTATCCGCAGCGGCGCGGAGCCCTCGCATCCGGTGGACGCCGGTCCCACCAGCTGGACGTCCGCCCGGTTGATCAGGGATGCAGCCAGCCTCCCGACGGCAGGTTCCGGACGACCGTGAACAGCAGGACCACCGCACCGGCGGTCCACAGGTGCACCGGTCCCAGGTCCACGCGCATCGGCCGCCCCCGCACCGCGCGGATCACCCACACGGTCCACAGCACGGCGAAGCCCAGGTAGGCGGCGACACCCAGCGCGTTGTCGCGCAGGGCGGCGAGGAGGTCACCGTGGACGAAGGCGTGCGCGCCGCGCAGGCCGCCGCAGCCGGGGCAGTACAGGCCGGTGAGCCGGTACAGCGGGCAGACGGGGTAGTGACCGGGTTCGTTCGGATCGACGGCACCGACGTATGCGAAGGCTCCGGTGACGGCGGTGAGGAGCCCGGCCGGGACGGCCAGGCGCCGCCACGGCGGGTCCGCGACGGCGTCGTGGGGGACGGCCTGCGGGACCGGGGGGCTGTCGGCGTTCACGCGACCATTGTCCCCCGCGGGCGGGCACCGTGCGCGGGGGCCGCACACCGCGAGGGGCGGCCCGCATCCTCTCCGGATGCGGGCCGCCCCTCGTGGAAGCGGTGGGTGCGCTCAGCTCTCCGCGCCGGCCGGCTCGGGGGTCGCCAGGGAGCCCCCGGTCATCTTGAGGGGCTTCGGGTCCGCGCCGAGGCCCATGGCCTTCATGATGCCGCCGACCACAGCGCCGCCGAGGATGAGCACCATGCCGGCCCAGAAGCCGACGGTGTTGGCCATCACCATGAAGGCGCCCGCGACGCAGAAACCGATGAAGGAAATGATGACACCGGTCCAGGCGGCCGGGGTGTGACCGTGGCCGTGGCTGCTGCCCGCCATGTCTGTGCTCCTCGTTGCTGTGTACGTGTCCCAGGGGAGCGTCGTACGTGTCGTACCGCTCCGAGCCCGCCCGTCACTGTCCGAGCCGGACGCTCGCCGTCCATTGTCCCGTACGCGCGCGGGTGGCGGACGCGGGGGTGGCGTCTGTTTCGCCACACCCGCGGCGGGGTTCAGGATCCCGTCGGGTCCTCGCCCCGGTCCAGGGCCTTCCAGATCTCCTCGGGCCGCTCCGGGTCGACCGGCCGGCCCTCGCGGCGCGGGCGGTCGGTGCCGCGCTCGTAGCGGCCGGACATGGCGGGCCACAGGCTGCCGTAGCGCAGCGCGAGCAGGCCGGCGAGCAGGATCAGCGCGCCGCCGACGGCCGCGACGTACGGCCAGCCGGTGTGGCTGAGCGCGGCGACGCCGGCGGAGGTGTCCCCGCTGGCCTGGGCGGCCTTCTCGTCCAGCGCGGAGCTGTCGGAGGCGGCGACGAGGGCGGCGGTGGCGATGCCGGCTCCGGACAGCGCGAGCAGCCCGGCGACGACGAGCCGGCCGGCCCTGCGGACGGCGAAGACGGCGACGAGCGCGGCGAGGCCCACTATGGCGAGGGCCGCGGGGACGCCCGTGACGTCGCTGCCCTTGGCGGTGAGCGGGAACGCGCCGCCGGCCACCGTCGCGGTGCCCTCCGCCCAGCGCTGCCGGGTTGCGAGCAGCGCCACGGCCGCGCCGAGCGCACCGCACAGGAGGGCGAGGGCGAGGCTCCGCCGGCCGGACCGGGTGGGTCGGGCCGCTTCCGGGCGGGGGTGAGGTACAGCAGCAGTCATGTACTCCACTATCGCGTCAACGGCCGCGAACCGGGACACCGGGGCTCACAACAGCGGACGCCACCGGCTGTGACGCCGCGTTCGCGTCCGGCCCGTCACCCCGTGGCCGCGCCACCGGTCCCCCGGCAGCCACCGCTCGGCCACCGGCTGGACGGTCGTCGGCGGCAGCAGCGGATCCGACGGCAGCCGCGGCGGCGCCGTGCGGGCTCGGCGTCCCGAACGGCACTGCCGCGTGCACCGGCTGAACCCGCCTACGAATCGAGCCTGTTGGCCGTGTGCACCGCGCGGAGGACCGCCGCCGCCTTGTTGCGGCACTCCTGGTCCTCGGCCACCGGGTCGGAGTCGGCGACGATGCCGGCTCCGGCCTGGACGTAGGCCGTGCCGTCCCTCAGGAGGGCCGTACGGATGGCGATCGCCGTGTCGGAGTCGCCGGCGAAGTCCAGGTAGCCGACACAGCCGCCGTACAGGCCGCGCCGGGACGGCTCCAGTTCGTCGATGATCTGCATCGCGCGGGGCTTGGGCGCGCCGGAGAGGGTGCCCGCCGGGAAGCAGGCGGTGAGCACGTCGAAGGCCGTACGGCCCTCGGCGACCTGGCCGGTGACGGTGGACACGATGTGCATCACGTGCGAGTAGCGCTCGATGGACATGAAGTCCACCACCTCGACCGAGCCGGGTTCGCAGACCCGGCCGAGGTCGTTGCGGCCGAGGTCGACGAGCATCAGGTGCTCGGCCCGCTCCTTCGGGTCGGCGAGCAGCTCGTCGGCGAGGGCCTGGTCCTCCTGCGGCGTGGTCCCGCGGGGGCGGGTGCCGGCGATGGGGTGGACCATCGCCCGCCCGTCCTCGACCTTCACCAGGGCTTCGGGGGACGAGCCGACGACGTCGAACCCGTCGAAGCGGAACAGGTACATGTACGGCGAGGGGTTCGTGGCCCGCAGGACGCGGTAGACGTCCAGGGCGCTCGCCGTGCACGGGGTTTCGAAGCGCTGCGACGGCACGACCTGGAAGGCCTCGCCCGCGCGGATGCGCTCCTTGATGTCCTCGACGGCCACCTGGAAGTCCGGGCCGCCCCAGAGCGCGGTGTACTCGGGCAGCTCGGAGGGCGGCAGGACGGCGGGCGGCTGGGCGACCGCGCGCGTGAGGTCGGCCTCCATGGCGTCGAGGCGGGCCACCGCGTCGGCGTAGGCCTCGTCCACCCCGGTGTCGAGGTCGTTGTGGTTGATCGCGTTGGCGATCAGCAGGACCGAGCCCTCCCAGTGGTCCATGACCGCGAGGTCGCTGGTCAGGAGCATGGTCAGCTCGGGCAGCCTCAGGTCGTCGCGCTCGCCGGGGCCGATCTTCTCCAGGCGGCGGACGATGTCGTAGCCCAGGTAGCCGACCATGCCGCCGGTGAAGGGCGGCAGGCCCTCCTGGTGGGGGGTGTGCAGGGCCTGGATCGTCGCCCGCAGGGCGGCCAGCGGGTCACCCTCGACGGGGACGCCGACCGGCGGGGTGCCGAGCCAGTGGGCCTGTCCGTCGCGCACGGTCAGCGTGGCGGCGCTGCGGACTCCCACGAAGGAGTAGCGGGACCAGGAGCGGCCGTTCTCCGCGGACTCCAGCAGGAAGGTGCCGGGGCGCTCCGCGGCGAGCTTGCGGTAGAGCGCGACCGGGGTGTCGCCGTCGGCGAGGAGCTTGCGCGTGACGGGGATGACGCGCCGGTCGGTGGCGAGCTTGCGGAAGGTCTCGAGGTCCATGACGGCTGACCTTACTGATCGGATGCCGGAGCGGCGGAACGGGCGTCGGTGCCGGGGTCCTCGAGGAGCACGTCCTCGTCGAAGCAGGTGCGCGCACCGGTGTGGCAGGCCGCGCCCAGCTGGTCGACCTTGACCAGCACGGTGTCGGCGTCGCAGTCCAGCGCGACCGACTTCACCCACTGGACGTGGCCCGAGGTGTCGCCCTTGACCCAGTACTCCTGGCGGCTGCGGGACCAGTAGGTGCAGCGGCCGGTGGTCAGCGTGCGGTGCAGCGCCTCGTCGTCCATCCAGCCGAGCATGAGCACCTCGCCGGTGTCGTACTGCTGGGCGATGGCGGGCAGGAGACCGTCGGAGCTGCGCTTGAGGCGGGCGGCGATCTCCGGGTCGAGGCTGCTGGGCCGGGGCGTGCCGGTCGTACTGGTCATGCGTGCCATTGTGCCGCGCGGCACCGACAGTGACCGGCTGTGTCCATTGGGCGGACCTTCGGCGGAGTCGTAGGCTGACTGCATGTCGACCTTTGCCAAGCGTGAACGGCTGCTGCTCGCCGACCTCTTGGAGACCGTCGGTCCGGACGCCGAGACCCTCTGCGAGGACTGGCGTACGCGGGACCTGGCCGCGCATGTGATCGTGCGCGAGCGCCGTCCGGACGCGGCCGGGGGCGCGCTGATCAAGCAACTCGCACCGCGCCTGGAGAAGGTGATGGCCGAGTACACCGCGAAGCCGTACGAGGAACTGATCCAGCTGATCCGTACCGGCCCGCCGCGCTTCTCGCCGTTCCAGCTCAAGCAGGTCGACGAGGCGGCCAACATCGTCGAGTTCTACGTCCACACCGAGGACGTCCGCCGCGCCCAGCCGGACTGGAGCCCGCGCGAGCTGGACCCGGTCTTCCAGGACGCCCTGTGGTCCCGGCTGGAGCGCACCGCCCGGCTGGTGGCCCGCGGGGTGCCGACGGGGCTGGTGCTGCGCCGTCCGGACGGGCAGACGGCGGTGGCGCACCGGGGTGCTCCGGTGGTGACGGTGACCGGAGAGCCGTCGGAGCTGCTGATGTTCGCCTTCGGCCGGCAGAACGCGGCGAAGGTGCAGGTGGACGGCGAGGCGGACGCGATCTCCAAGCTGCACGAGTCCAAGCAGCTGGGCCTGTGATCCGGACGGTCGGACGGCCGCCGGGACTTCGGGACGCACGGCCTGCGGCAACCGGCTCAGTCGGCTCAGCGGGCTCATGCGGAGGAGTGGACCGCAGTCAGCCGGGAAGTTCCGCGCGGCGCAGGGCCGGTACGACCAGGGCGACGAGCCCGCCGAGGCCGCAGACGGCGGCGCTGACCACGTAGACCGGTCCGAGCCCCCAGGCGCCGATCGCGGCGGCGGCGACGGGCATGCTCAGCGGGGTGAGGCCGAGGCTGATCAGGCTGGAGACGGCGGTGACGCGGCCCAGGCAGGCGGGGTCGGACCGGGTCTGCAGCAGGGCCCCGCACAGGGCGCCGCTGAGCCCGGTGAGCAGGCCGACGAGCAGGGCCGTGGCGACGGCCGCGGCCAGGGTCGGTACGAAGGCGAGGGCGCCGACGGCCACGGAGCCCGCGGCACACGCGCATCCGGTGACCAGTCCGGCGCGTGGCAGCCGTCCGCGGACCGTCAGCAGCAGCGAGGCGGCTCCCGCGCCGGTCCCGAACCCGGCCAGCACCCAGCCCATGCCGGAGGCGCCCCAGCCGCGATGGTCGGCGAGCAGGGTCAGGCCGACGTTCAGCGGGCCGACGAACCCCAGGTCGCCGAGGGCGATGACCAGCATCAGCGGGGCGAGGACGCGGTGGCGGCGGATGTACCGCAGACCGTCACGGAGGTCGCTCCACATCGTGCCGGTCACACCGGACGCGTCCTCCCGGACGGCCTCGGGCGCGACAGGTGCATCGCCCAACGCGCCCCCCGCCGCCCCGGACACGCCACCCCGGACCACCCCCGACACCGCAGATGCCTCACCGCACGCGCCCCCGGCCACCCCCGGCGCCGCAGGCATATCGCCCCACCCCGTCCCCGACGCCGCAGGCGTATCGCCCCCCGCCGTCCCCGGCGCCGCAGGTGCATCACCGCACGCGACCCCCGCCGCCCCGGACGCGTCAGCGCCGGTCACCTCCGTCTCCCCGAGGGTCCCGCTCTTCGGTACGTCCCGTATCCGTAGCGACAGCAGCAGGGGTACGGAGACGGCGATGAGCAGACCGGCGAGGGCGAAGGCCGCGGCCGCGCCGCCCAGGGCCACGCCGAGGCCGCCGAGCGGGGCACCGACGACGCTGGAGAAACGGACGGCCAGGCCGCGCAGGCCCTGGACCCGGGTGAGCTGGTCCTTCTCGGTGAGGCGGGCCGGGAGAGCGCCGACGGCGGGCACGAACACGGCGTCGACGGTGCCGAAGACAAGCGCCAGCAGGGCGAGCGGCCACAGGCCGGGGCGGGCGAGGGCCAGCAGGGCCGCCACGGCGAGGACGGCGGCGCAGCGCACCGCGTCGCTGCCGATGACGACCCGCCGCGGCCCGAACCGGTCGGCGACGACTCCCCCGCCCAGCATCAGCACGGCTCTGGGCAGCGCACTGGCCGACATCACCAGTCCGGCCTGTGCCGGCGTCCCGGCCCGCACGGCGGCCCAGGACAGGGCGAGGTAGTAGACGTTGTCGCCCAGCATCGAGGAGGTGTAGGCGGCGAGCCAGCGCCGGACGTCGGGGTCGCGGTGTGCCTGCGGTGCGGCCGTCGGCGGTATGAGCGTGGCGGTCACGGGCGGAGGGTCCTCTCAGACGCGGAACGGGAAGCCGTACACGTGCAGCGCGACGTGCTCGCGCCCTCGGGTGTCGCCGGCGGCCTCACGGGCGCGCCCCTGCTCGTCGTAGCGCTGGAGCAGGTCGTGCAGGTCCTTCTTCAGCCCGGCCAGTTCCTCGGCGGTCAGTCTGAGCAGCGACTCGGAGTCGTGGGCCGCCCCGTTCCACTCCGGGCCCCAGTGGGCGCGCTCGTCCAGGTACCTCCGGTACATCTCCGCGCGCTGTTCCAGGAACATCCGCGAGGCCGCCAGATGGGCGGCCACCTTCTCGGGGGCGTCCTGGAAGTCCTGGTCGCGGATGGAGACCCCTTCGGAGGACGGCTGCCACCAGCGCTCGCGGGCGTCCGCGCTGCGCGGCTCGGCCTCTTCCACGAGTCCGTGCTCGGCGAGCTTGCGCAGGTGGTAGCTGACCAGGGAGACGGCCTCGTCGACCTGTTCGGCGAGCTGGGACGCGGTGGCCGCCTCGGCGATGAACAGCAGCCGGTAGAGCTTCATGCGCAGGGGGTGCGCGAGGGCCTTGAGCGTCCCGATGTCGGTGATCCGCTGGTTCTCCTTGCTTGCCATGCCCACGACTGTAGATACGAAAGAAAAGTTGCACAACAAGTTTTGCGCAACTTCTCTTTCGTATCTGCGCGCAAGAAGGCCCCGGCCGCCCGAGGCGACCGGGGCCGACGCTCAGCGCAGCGTCACCGCACCGGGTGCCCGGCCTCCCGCAGCGTCTGCTTCACCTCGCCGATCCTCAGGTCGCCGAAGTGGAAGACCGACGCGGCCAGGACCGCGTCCGCGCCCGCCCGGACGGCCGGCGGGAAGTGGGCCAGTGCGCCGGCACCGCCGGACGCGATCACCGGGACGGTCACGTGCTTGCGGACGGCCGCGATCATCTCCAGGTCGTAGCCGTCCTTGGTGCCGTCCGCGTCCATCGAGTTCAGCAGGATCTCGCCCGCGCCCAGCTCGGCCGCCCGGTGTGCCCACTCCACCGCGTCGATGCCGGTGCCGCGCCGGCCGCCGTGGGTCGTCACCTCGAAGGAGCCCGACCCGGTGCGGCGGGCGTCCACCGACAGCACGAGCACCTGCCGGCCGAAGCGTTCGGCGATCTCGCGGATCAGGTCGGGACGGGCGATCGCGGCGGTGTTCACACCCACCTTGTCGGCGCCCGCCCGCAGCAGCTTGTCCACGTCCTCGGCCGTGCGGACGCCGCCGCCGACCGTCAGCGGGATGAACACCTGCTCGGCGGTGCGGCGCACCACGTCGTACGTCGTCTCCCGGTTGCCCGAGGACGCGGTGATGTCCAGGAACGTCAGCTCGTCGGCGCCCTCGGCGTCGTACACCTTCGCCATCTCGACGGGGTCGCCCGCGTCGCGCAGGTTCTGGAAGTTGACGCCCTTGACGACCCGGCCGTTGTCCACGTCCAGGCAGGGGATGACTCGGACCGCCAGGGTCATGAGGTCACAGCTCCTTACAAGGCCCTCAGCCTCTGAAGGCCTCTAGTTCCACTTCGACCAGGATGCGCGGGTCGACGAAGCCCTCGACGACCAGCAGGGTCGACACCGGGCGTACGGAGTCGAAGATCTCCTTGTGCGCCCGGCCGACGGCGTCCACGTCCCGCACATGGGTCAGGTACATCCGCGTACGGATGACGGAGTCGATGCCGAGTCCGAACTCGCCGATCGCCTCGATGGCGCCGGTGAAGGCCACCTTGGCCTGTTCGTACGGATCGCCCTCGCCGTACAGCACATCGCCCCGGAAGGACGTCGTGCCCGCCACCAGCACACGGTCGCCCGCCGCCGCGGCACGTGCGAAACCGAAACTCTCTTCCCAGGGGCTTCCGCTCTGCACGCGCCGCACGGCATCACTCATGACGACACAGCCTCCAAGGCCTCTTCCAGGGTGAACGCCTTCGCGTAAAGGGCCTTCCCGACGATGGAGCCCTCGACACCGAGGGGTACCAGCTCGGCGATGGCGCGCAGGTCGTCCAGGGACGACACGCCGCCCGAGGCCACGACCGGGCGGTCCGTCGCCGCGCACACGTTCTTCAGCAGCTCCAGGTTGGGGCCCTGCAGCGTGCCGTCCTTGGCGATGTCGGTGACGACGTAGCGGGCGCAGCCCTCCTTGTCGAGGCGCTCCAGCGTCTCGTAGAGGTCGCCGCCGTCGCGGGTCCAGCCGCGGCCGCGTAGGGTGGTGCCCCGCACGTCCAGGCCGACCGCGATCTTGTCGCCGTGCTCGGCGATGACCTTGGCCACCCACTCCGGGGTCTCCAGCGCCGCCGTGCCCAGGTTCACGCGCGTGCAGCCGGTGGCCAGGGCGGCGGCCAGGGAGGCGTCGTCGCGGATGCCGCCGGACAGCTCCACCTTGATGTCCATCGCCCTGGCGACCTCGGCGATCAGCTCCCGGTTGTCCCCCGTGCCGAACGCGGCGTCCAGGTCGACCAGGTGCAGCCACTCGGCGCCGGAACGCTGCCAGGCGAGGGCGGCCTCCAGCGGGGAGCCGTAGGAGGTCTCGGTGCCGGACTCGCCGTGCACGAGGCGGACGGCCTGGCCGTCACGGACGTCGACCGCGGGGAGGAGTTCGAGCTTGGCCATGGTCTACAGGGTTCCGATCCAGTTGGTGAGGAGCTGGGCACCGGCGTCGCCGGACTTCTCGGGGTGGAACTGGGTGGCCCACAGGGCGCCGTTCTCCACGGCGGCCACGAAGGGCTTGCCGTGCGTCGACCAGGTGACCTTGGGGGCGGCGATCAACGGGTTGTGGCTCTCCAGGGACCAGTCGTGGACGGCGTAGGAGTGCACGAAGTAGAAGCGGGCGTCTGCGTCCAGGCCGGCGAACAGCTCCGAGCCGGCCGGGGCCTCGACGGTGTTCCAGCCCATGTGGGGCACGACCTCGGCCTGGAGCGGCTCGACCGTGCCGGGCCACTCGTCCAGGCCCTCGGCCTGAACGCCGTGCTCGATGCCGCGCGCGAACAGGATCTGCATACCGACGCAGATGCCCATCACGGGCCGCCCGCCGGACAGCCGACGGTCCACGACCCAGTCACCGCGGGCGGCACGCAGGCCCCGCATGCAGGCGGCGAACGCACCGACGCCCGGCACCAGCAGGCCGTCGGCGTTCATGGCCTTGTCGAAGTCACGCGTTATCTCGACCTCGGCGCCCACGCGCGCGAGGGCACGCTCGGCGGAGCGGACGTTGCCGAAGCCGTAGTCGAAGACGACGACCTTTTTCGTAGCAGCGCTCAATTCCACACCTCCAGCCGCATGACGCCCGCGACGAGGCACAGGCCCGCGCCGATGGAGAGCAGCACGATGAGGCTCGTGGGCATCTTCTGCTTGACGAAGGAGATGATGCCGCCGACCAGGAACAGACCGACGACGATCAGCAGGGTCGAAAGACCGTTCATGGGGTTACAGCGCGCCCTTCGTGGAGGGGAGGATGCCGGCCGCGCGCGGGTCGCGCTCGGAGGCGTACCGCAGCGCCCGGGCCAGGGCCTTGAACTGGCACTCCACGATGTGGTGCGCGTTGCGCCCGTAGGGCACGTGCACGTGCAGCGCGATCTGCGCCTGGGCCACGAAGGACTCCAGGATGTGCCGGGTCATCGTGGTGTCGTACTCGCCGATCATCGGCGCCATGTTCTCGGGCTCGGTGTGCACGAGGTAGGGGCGGCCGGACAGGTCGACCGTCACCTGGGCGAGGGACTCGTCCAGCGGGACCGTGCAGTTGCCGAAGCGGTAGATGCCCACCTTGTCGCCGAGCGCCTGCCTGAAGGCGGCGCCGAGCGCGAGGGCGGTGTCCTCGATGGTGTGGTGGGAGTCGATGTGCAGGTCGCCGTCGGTCTTCACGGTGAGGTCGAACAGACCGTGCCGGCCGAGCTGGTCGAGCATGTGGTCGTAGAAGCCGACGCCGGTGGCGATGTCGGTGCGGCCGGTGCCGTCGAGGTCTATCTCGACGAGGACCGAGGTCTCCTTGGTCGTGCGCTCCACGCGTCCTACGCGGCTCATGAACCCTGCTCCTTCTTCATCTCACGGACCGCGTCGAGGAACGCGTCGTTCTCCTCCGGGGTGCCGGCGGACACCCGCAGCCACCCCGGTACGCCGTTGTCCCGGACCAGGACGCCCCGGTCGAGGATCTTCTGCCAGGCCTCGTGGGCGCTCGCGAACCGGCCGAACTGCACGAAGTTCGCGTCGGACTCGATGACCTCGTAGCCGGTCGCGCGCAGCTCGGCGACCAGCCGGTCCCGCTCCGACTTCAGCTGCTCGACATAGCCCAGCAGCGTGTCGGTGTGCTCCAGCGCGGCCAGCGCGGTCGCCTGGGTGATCGCCGACAGGTGGTACGGCAGCCGGACGAGCTGGACGGCGTCCACGACCGCGGGGTCGGCGGCGAGGTAGCCGAGGCGGAGGCCCGCCGCGCCGAACGCCTTGGACATGGTCCGGGAGACGACCAGGTGGGGGCGGCCTGCCAGCAGCGGCAGCAGCGAGTGGCCGTGACTGAACTCGATGTACGCCTCGTCCACGATCACCATCGACGGCTTGGCCGCCTGGGCGGCCTCGTACAGCGCCAGGACGGTGTCCGGCGGGACCGCGTTGCCGGTGGGGTTGTTGGGGGTGGTGATGAAGACGACGTCCGGCTTGTGCTCGGCGATCGCCCGCTCGGCGGCGGCGAGGTCGATCGTGAAGTCCTCGTTGCGCGGGCCGGAGATCCAGCCCGTGCCCGTGCCGCGGGCGATGAGCGCGTGCATCGAGTACGACGGCTCGAAGCCGATCGCCGTACGGCCCGGCCCGCCGAAGGTCTGCAGCAGCTGCTGGATGACCTCGTTGGAGCCGTTGGCGGCCCACACGTTCTCGATGCCGAGCGGGTACCTGCCGGTCTTCGTCAGGTACGCGGCCAGCTCCGTGCGCAGCTGGACCGCGTCCCGGTCGGGGTAGCGGTTCAGGTGGCGGGCGGACTCCCGCACCCGCTCCGCGATCCGCTCGACCAGCGGCTCGGGCAGCGGGTAGGGGTTCTCGTTGGTGTTCAGCCGTACGGGGACGTCCAACTGGGGCGCGCCGTAAGGGGACTTGCCTCGCAGCTCGTCCCGTACGGGAAGATCGTCGATCCTCACGTCGCTCACTTGCTCTCGGGTACCTTCCAGCCGAACCTCGCCTTGACCGCCGCGCCGTGCGCGGGCAGGTCCTCCGCCTCCGCCAGCGTCACCACGTGGTGCGCGACCTCGGCCAGCGCGTCCTTCGTGTAGTCGACGATGTGGATGCCGCGCAGGAAGGACTGCACGGACAGGCCCGAGGAGTGGCAGGCGCAGCCGCCGGTGGGCAGGACGTGGTTGGACCCGGCCGCGTAGTCGCCGAGCGAGACCGGGGCCCAGGGGCCGATGAAGATCGCGCCCGCGTTCTTCACCCGGTCGGCCACCGCGGCGGCGTCGGCGGTCTGGATCTCCAGGTGCTCGGCACCGTACGCGTCGACGACCCGCAGGCCCTCCTCGACGCCGTCGACCAGCACGATCGCGGACTGCCGGCCCTTCAGCGCGGGCACGATCCGGTCCTCGACGTGCTTGGTGGCCGCGACCTGCGGCTCCAGCTCCTTCTCCACCGCCTCCGCCAGCTCGACGGAGTCGGTGACCAGCACGGCCGCGGCGAGCGGGTCGTGTTCGGCCTGGCTGATGAGGTCCGAGGCCACGTGCACCGGGTCGGCGGTGGCGTCGGCGAGGACGGCGATCTCGGTGGGGCCGGCCTCCGCGTCGATGCCGATCTTCCCGGTGAAGAAGCGCTTGGCGGCGGCGACCCAGATGTTGCCGGGGCCGGTGACCATGTTGGCGGGCGGGCAGGACTCGGTGCCGTAGGCGAACATCGCGACGGCGGTGGCGCCGCCGGCCGCGTAGACCTCGTCCACGCCGAGCAGGGCGCACGCGGCGAGGATCGTCGGGTGCGGCAGCCCCCCGAACTCGGCCTGGGGCGGGGAGGCGAGCGCGATGGACGCGACGCCGGCCTCCTGCGCCGGTACGGCGTTCATGATCACGGACGAGGGGTAGACGGACCGGCCGCCCGGCGCGTACAGCCCGACGCGCTCGACCGGCACCCACTTCTCGGTGACGGAGCCGCCGGGCACGACCTGAGTGGTGTGCGTGCCGCGGCGCTGCTCGCGGTGGACCAGCCGGGCGCGGCGGATGGACTCCTCCAGCGCGGCGCGCACGGCCGGGTCGAGGGCCTCGAGCGCGTCGGTGAGCGCCTGGGCCGGGACACGGACGGATTCCAGCCGTACTCCGTCGAACTTCTCGGCGAAGTCGATCAGCGCCGCGTCGCCACGATGATGCACGGCCTCGCAGATCGGGCGCACCTTCTCCAGGGCGGCCTGAACGTCGAAGTCGGCTCGGGGCAGCAGGTCGCGCAGGGCGGGGCCCTCGGGAAGGGCGTCGCCGCGCAGATCGATTCGGGAAATCACAGTCCCAATTCTCTCAGACCGGTGTCGCGAGCCGTTGGCGCGTATCAATGGCTGATACAGAACGTGGCCGAACTCGGAAGATCACCTTCACGTCTAGTGTTCCGGGCGTCACGGAACGGGCATGAACGGCTGTACGAAAGTACGGGACCAGGAGAGGACAAAGGTGACCGAGGGGGCCGGCTTCCTCGCCGGAGACCTGCCGGACGAGCTGACCGCGGCCGAGGCGGGCATGTGGCAGGCCTTCCGCAACGGCACTGTGTACGACCTGAGCAGCGGGGACGCCGTCGTGGACGACCCGCACGGCGGGCACCCCTGGGGCCCGGAGCGCGCGGTGCGGGCGCGGATCGTGGCCTGGCTGCTGCTCGACGGTCCGCCCGCGCTCGCGGGCCGGGTGTCCTCGCTGAAGCTGACCGGCGTGCGGATCACGGGCACCCTGGACCTCTCGGGCGGCACGGTACAGCCGTACGTCGAACTGCGCGGTTGCCGCTTCGACGAGGAGGTCCTGCTGCCGGAGGCCCGGTTCACGACCCTGCGCATGGTGGACTGCGCGGCACCGCGCCTGGAGGCGGCCCGGGTGCACACCGAGGGCGATCTGCATCTGCCGCGCTGCCGATTCCAGAACGGCGTGCGGCTGACGGACGCGCACATCGGCACCGATCTGCTGCTCAACCAGGCGGTCGTGCACCGCGACCGCAGCGGGCGGTCGATCGCGGCCGACGGGCTGACGGTCGGCCAGGATCTGCAGGCGGAGCTGCTGGAGTCGCACGGCGAGCTGAGCCTGCGCGCCGCGCAGGTCGGTGTCTCGCTCAGCCTGCGCGGCGCGAAACTCGACAACCCGTACGCGCGCTACGCCCTGAACGCCCCCCAGCTGACCGTCGAGCGCACCCTGTACCTGACCCCGGCCGGCGTGGGCAGCCCGCTGCTGAGCGGCACGACACCCGCCCGCGGGACCCGGATCCAGCCGTTCGAGTGCCGGGGCGGGCTGCGGCTGGACGACGGGCGGTTCGGGGACGCCGTCGACCTGGAGCGGGCGCGGTTCGTCCTCACCGACGACCAGGTGCTGTCGATGCGCCGGGTGCAGACGCCGGAGCTGCGTTTCCTCGGGGACGCCCCGCAGTGCGGCCAGGTGCTGCTGTCGGGTGCGCGGATCGTCAACCTGGTGGACCGCGCGGCCAGCTGGCCGGGCCCGGGCAGTCTGCACATGGGCGGGTTCACGTACGAGAACCTGGTCCCGCGGGGCCCGTTCCCGCTGACCCGGCGGCTGGGCTGGGTGGCGGCGGCCACCGCCGAGTACAACCCGGAGCCGTACGAGCGGCTGGCCGCCGTGCTGCGGGCGGCCGGGGAGGACGAGGACGCCCGGGAGGTACTGCTCGCCAAGCAGCGCCGGCGCCGCGAGACGCTGCCGCCGGCCGCCAAGATCTGGGGATACGTGCAGGACCTGACGGTCGCCTACGGCTATCGGCCGGGCCGGGCCGCCGTGTGGATGGCGGTGCTGTGGGCGGCGGGCACGCTGGCGTTCGCGCACGCGGACCATCCGCCGATGAACCACGACGGCCACCCGTACTGGAGCCCGGCCCTGTTCACGCTGGACCTGCTGCTGCCGGTGATCGACCTCGGCCAGGCCGGCCAGTGGCAGCTGCGCGGCGCCTGGCAGTGGCTGGCGGCCGTGATGATCCTGCTCGGCTGGATCCTGGCGACGACGGTGGCGGCGGGGGCGACCCGGCTGCTGAGACGGGGCTGACCCGGGCTTGAGCCGGGGGCGAACAGGGCTTGAGCCGGGGGCGACCCCGGGTGCACTGACCCGAACAAAAGTTGAACAGTCACCCTTTACCGGCCCTTGACCTCGGACCGTACAACTTTCCGCGACTTCGGCCAACCCTATGGCGCGCCGCCGACCTGCGGACTTTCAATGGTCGGCACCATGGCTCTGCTGCCTTCGTTCATCCGCCCCACCCGGATGACCAAACGCTCCGCACGACCGGCCGTCCGTCCGCCGTCCGGCGACGAGGCCGTGCTCGACGCGCCCGACGACCGGCTCTCGCCCGCCCTGGTCGCGGCCGGCCGGGGCGAGTACGACGCCGCGGCCCGCCTGCTCGCCGCCACCCGCGCCGCCGCCGCCTGGGAGAACCACGACCGGTACGTACGGCGCCTGGCCGCCTTCGCCGGATCGCGCTGCGAGTGGTTCGAGGCCTGGCGCGCGACCGCACCGGAGGATCCCGGCCTGCTGGTGGTCCAGGCGCAGCTGGCGGTGGACCGCGTCTGGCCCTCGCCGGCCCGCGCCGAGCTGCTGCGCGAGGCGAGCCCGCTGATCACCGCCGCCGCCCGCGCCGACGACCGCGACCCGGTGCCCTGGCGGATCGCGCTGGACCACGCGCGCGGCTCGCGGGCCGGCCACCGGTACTTCGAGGAACTGTGGGAGGCGGCCGTCCGGCGCGCCCCGCACCACTACGGCTGCCATGTGGCCGCCCTGCGCTACCTGGCCGCCTCCTGCTGCGTCCGGTGGGGGGACACCCCGCACACCCCCCGGGCCTCGCACCGCGAGTGCCTCGACTTCGCCGACCAGGCCGCGCAGGACGCCCCGGCCGACGCGCTCGTCCAGGCCCTGCCGGCCCGGGCCGCCTTCGGCTACCTGACCGACGGCTGCGGCTCCGAGGTCCCGCGCCCCCGGCTGGACGCCGCGGCCGACCGGGCGCTCGCGCTGTCCGCCCGCTTCCCGGCGGCCGACCCGTGGCCCGCCGAGATCCGCAACAAGCTCCTGTACGTCCTGATGCGCCTGGACCGCTGGGAGGAGGCCCGCGCCCAGCTGAGCCTGATCGGCCCGTACGCCACGTCCTTCCCCTGGGAGCGCTTCTCCGACGACCCGCTCGGCCACTTCCTCCGGCTGCGCGAGCACCTGCTGACGCCGGGGCCCCGGCCCGTCCCCGCGGGGCTGATGACCTGGCCGCCGGCCCCGCTCGGTGAGCGCGGCGGACACGACCGCGCCGGTGACCACTAGGCTGGGGCGCCGTGACCACCGTCCGTCTCCCGCTCTTCCCGCTGAACACCGTGCTGTTCCCGGGGCTCGTGCTGCCGCTGAACGTCTTCGAGGAGCGCTATCGCGCCATGATGCGCGAGCTGCTCAAGGCCCCGGAGGACGAGCCACGCCGGTTCGCCGTCGTGGCCATCCGCGACGGCCACGAGGTGGCGCCGAGCGCCCCCGGCATGCCGGATCCCACGGCACAGCCCGACCGCGGGCCGGCCGCGGGCTTCGGCCCGGACCCGCTCAAGGCCTTCCACGGGGTGGGCTGTGTGGCGGACGCGGCGACCGTCCGGGAGCGGGCCGACGGCACGTTCGAGGTGCTGGCGACGGGTACGAGCCGGGTGCGGCTGCTCTCGGTCGACGCGTCGGGGCCGTTCCTGACGGCCGAGCTGGAGGAGCTGCCGGAGGAGCCGGGCGACGAGGCGGGCGCGCTGGCCGAGGGGGTGCTGCGCTCCTTCCGCCAGTACCAGAAGAGGCTGGCGGGCGCCCGCGAGCGCTCGCTGTCCACGGGCGCGGACCTGCCCGACGACCCGTCGGTGGTGTCCTACCTGGTGGCGGCGGCGATGGTGCACGACACGCCGACCAAGCAGCGGCTGCTCCAGGCTCCCGACACCGCGTCCCGGCTCCGGGACGAGCTGAAACTCCTTCGCGCGGAGACGGCCATCATCCGTAGCCTGCCGTCACTGCCCGCGTTCGAGCTGACGCGGGCGCCGACCAGCCTGAACTGAGAGACCAGCACGCACCGATGGCGAAGAAGCCGAAGAAACAGCAGCAGTCCGGGGGCACCCCCGCGACGGTCGCCCTGACGTCGGCCGGCATGGACTTCACGGTCCACTCCTACGACCACGACCCGTCCCACCCCTCCTACGGCGAGGAGGCGGCCGAGGCCATGGGTGTGTCCCCCGACCGCGTCTTCAAGACCCTGGTGGCGGACGTCGACGGCGCCCTGACGGTGGCGGTGGTCCCGGTGTCCGGCTCCCTCGACCTGAAGGCCCTGGCGGCGGCGGTGGGCGGCAAGCGGGCGACGATGGCCGACCCGACGCTGGCCGAGCGGACCACGGGATACGTGCGCGGCGGCATCTCACCCCTCGGCCAGCGCAAGAAGCTCCCGACGGTCCTGGACGACTCGGCGAAGGCCCACGAGACGATCTGCGTGTCGGCCGGTCGCCGGGGCCTCGAAGTGGAGGTCTCCCCGGCGAACCTGGCGAAGCTGACGGACGCGGTCCTGGCACCGATCGGGCGCGGCTGACGCACTGCGCCCGACTACTGGCCGAACGCCGCCTCACCGGGATAGGGCAACCAGCCGGCGGACCGACTCGGGCAACCAGCCGACGGACCGCGTCGGGCAACCTGTCGGCGGACCGACTCGGGCAACCTGTCGGCGGACCGGGTCGGGCGCGGCTGACCCACGGGCCCGGCTGCTTGCCGAACGCCGCCTCACCGGTCGGGCGATCCGCCGGTCGACCGGGTCACGCGGGGCCGCGGGGGCGAGATGACCGGGCGGCGGGGCGGAAGGCCGAGCCGGCGGCCGGCAGGGGGGCGGTCTGGTCGGTGCCGGTGCCCTCTCGGCCGACAGGTTCCGGTGGGCGGGTGGGCAGACGGGGGCCCAGGGGGCGGAACCCCCTGGCTACGGTTCCTGCGGGTACGTCTCCTCAGGGTCCCGGGGACCGAACAGCGCCGTCAGCCCGAGGTGGACCAACAGCGCGCCCAACGGCCACGCCAGCAGCGCACCCTTCGCCCCCAACTTCAACGGCGCCGAGAAGGTGACCCCCTTCCCCACGGCCTTCGCGTGCGCGAGCACATCGGTCTGGGGACCCAGCCACGCCCCCAGCCGCCACGCCAGCAACGAACCGAGCAGCGCGCCCAGGCCCAGGGCCACCACTATCGGCACACCCCCACGCCGCCGCAGCAGAAAGACGGCCGCGGCGCTGACGACCCCGAAGCCCAGCCCCAGCAGGGTGAACGTGCCGTCCACCCCGATCGCCTGCTCGCCCTCGCTGTCCTTGAGGTAGACCACCCAGCCGCCCCCGACCCGGTCGCCGACCAGCGGCACATGCGGCGCCAGCCACCACCACAGCAGCCCCAGCAGCACCCCGCCCAAGGCCACGGCCAGCGTGATCACGGCGGCGTCCCGCACTTCGGTCTTCATCCCGGGGCCGTCCTGTTCGTACCTTTCCTCGCCCGGCGCCCCGGCAGGCGGCGGCGCCTGCCGGACCTGGTGCGGGGTGTTGTCGTGCGGTGGCGGAGTCAACGGTGCGGTCACCCTGCCATCGTGCCAGGTGACGCTGTGCGCCGCGTCACCGGACGGCCGCCCTGCGGTACGCCCGGGTCGCGACGGCCAGCGAGACCACTCCGACCCCCGCGCACACCCCCAGGTCGACCAGGACGACGGCCCAGTCCGGGTGGGCCCCGAAAGTCCGTGCGTACGCCTCCACGCCGTAGGTCGACGGCAGCAGATCCCGCGCCAGCCGGATGGCCTCCGGCATCCGGTCGGCCGGCAGCACCCCCAGCAGCAACGCCGCCGACATGCCCAGCTGCCCGAGCAGCGTGGCCAGCTCGGGGCGCGGCGCGAGCAGCCCGCAGGCCGCGCCGAGCCCGGACAGCGCGGCCCCGGCCAGCGGGATCACGGCCAGCAGGATCCACAGGTTGGACAGCGGAAGGCCGAACAGCACGCACCCGAAGACGGCCGTCACCAGCGTCCCCGGCACCGTGAAGGAGGCGTACGCCGCCGCCGCGCCCAGCACCACCGCGGCCGGCGGCACGGGCAGCGTGGCGTAGTGATCGAGCCCGCCGCTCGCCCGCAGCTGCCCGAAGTACTGGGACAGAAGATTCAGCGCCACATACGCGACGACCAGCACCGACGACCCCGCCACCACCGACTGGGCCTCACTGCCGCTGTCGACGACACCGCGCATCATCACGGCGATGCCGACGGACTGGAAGGTGGCCACGAACAGCAGCGGGATCCGTGCCACCCGGGCCCGGGACAGCTGCGCCCGGTAGACGGCCACCAGCGACGGCCACAGCCGCGCGGGCGGCCCCAGCTCGGCCGCGCCCGGCGCCGCCTCCGGCACGTCCCGGCCGCCGCCCGGCAGAACCTCGACGGGTACGACACTCACGACGAGCTGCTCCTCTTCCCTACGGCAGTCGCACAGACCCATACGCATGGCACGCCCGCCGCGCTCACGCCTTCACCAGCCCCTGCCGTGCCGCGCCGCCCAGCGCCAGGTAGACGTCCTCCAGGCTGGGCGTGGCGAGCGTGAAGTCGTCCAGGGCGGCGAAGGCGGCCCCGCCGGTCACGGTGGCGACGGCGGCGCGGGCGTCCTCGGGCGCGAGCCGGAGCGTCCAGCGCCGGCCGGACTCCACCGCCCGCTCGCGCAGCACGGCCACCTCGGGCACCTCCAGCGGTGCCCGCTCCCGCCACACCAGCTCGACCCGCACCTCGCCGGCGACCTGTTCCTTCAGCCCGGCCGGGGTGTCGCAGGCGATGACGCGGCCCTGGTCGACGACGGCGACCCGGTCGAGCACCGTCTCGGCCTCGATGACGTTGTGGGTGACCAGCAGGACGGTCGTACCGCGCTCGGCGCGCCGCCGGTCCACGGCCGCCCAGACCGCGCGCCGGGCCACCGGGTCCATGCCGGTGGTCGGCTCGTCCAGCACGAGCAGCGGCCGCTCGCCGACCAGGGCGGCGGCGAGGCAGGCGAGCCGCCGCTGCCCGCCGGACAGCTTCTTCAGCGCCCGCCCGGCGATCGGTGTGAGCCCCAGCTCCTCCAGGACGGCGTCCCGCTCGGCACGCGCCCGGCGTACGTCCAGGCCGCGCAGGCGTCCGGTGGTCTCGGCGGCGAGGGAGACGGTCAGCTCGTCCAGCGCCGACGACTCCTGGCCCAGGTAGGCGAGGATGCGCGCGGCGCGCTCCGGGTGCCTGACGATGTCGTGCCCGAGGATCTCGATGCCGCCGGTGTCCGGCCGGAGCAGCCCGGTGAGCTGCCGCACGAGCGTGGACTTGCCGGCGCCGTTCGGCCCGAGCAGCCCGAACACCTCGCCGCGCCGCACGTCCAGTTCGACCCCGTCGGTGGCCCGCACCGCGGGGGTCCCCGGCGCACCGCGCCGTCCCTTCACAGCCGGATAGGTCTTGTGGAGCCCGCGCACGCGTACGACCTCGTCATGCCGAAGTGCCTGTGCCGCGCGCGTACTCACAAGGGACGAGGGTACGGGGTCGAAACCCTTTACTCGCCTTTGGGGCCGCTTCCCGGGCGGCCTTGCCGGTCGTCCGTGATCGCCGCCCGGGAAACCGCCGCCCCGACAGGGTCACTCCCCGGTCATGCTCTCCGCCGCAGCCGGAACGTCGACCTCCCGCCAGAACCCCGCCCGAATGGCGTAGCGGTCGTGCTCGTCGATCTGGTCGTCCTTGTGGGCGAGCAGCCCGAACCGCGCGGCATACCTGAGCAGCTCCCCGTCGATGCGGTGCGGGATGCGCGGATACATCTGCGACAGCTTCTGCAGCTGGCCCTGGTCGCCGAGCCGGGACATCCAGCGACGGGCGAAGACCTGACCCACCTCGTAGGGGTCGCCGCCGACGGTGGTGATGTCCTCCTCGCGGTCGGCCCAGCGCTGCTCGGCCGTGGTGAGCTGGGCGAGCGTCGGCATGGAGGCGACATCGGGCGGCTCGGCGACCCCGCCCGGCCGGTCCACCCAGCCCTTGTCGGAGGACCAGCGCAGGGTCGCGGTCGCGGGGTGCTGGACGGGCTGGCTGCCGGGGGCGCGCAGCGCGGCCAGGTCCTTCGGCGTCGGTACCCCCTTGGAGGCGGCGGCCCGCTCCTGGGTGCCGTTCCCCGTCTCGGCGGCCGGCGGGGCCGCGCCCTGCTCGGCCTGTCGCTCGGCCGCCGCGGCGAGCGCGGACTCGGGCAGCGGCGCGGAGAGGATCGCGGCGATCTCGGGCCGGGGCGCGGGCGGCGGGGCGCAGACGCCGGTCAGTTCCTTGGCGCGGACGGCCTGGGTGATCCAGGCACGGTCCAGGACGCGCCGCTCGTCGGCCTCGGCTACCAGGTCCTCGGACTGGTTGTAGTCGCCGTCGGCGGCCTGTACGGC
Organism: Streptomyces sp. NPDC001135; assembly: GCF_053598395.1. Classification (NCBI taxonomy): domain Bacteria; kingdom Bacillati; phylum Actinomycetota; class Actinomycetes; order Kitasatosporales; family Streptomycetaceae; genus Streptomyces; species Streptomyces sp. NPDC001135. The sequence goes on from NZ_JBSFKD010000008.1 coordinate 139,713, forward strand.
CCACAGGTGGACGGCGACGCCGTGTTCCTTGGCGGCCATCATGCCGGGCAGGAGGTCGCCGTCTCCGGTGACGAGGACGATGTCGGAGCAGGCGCGGTTGCGGGCGAGCTCGGTCAGCTCGGCGTGCATCGCGGCGTCCACGCCCTTCTGCGCCCAGCGTCCGTCGCTGCGGGTGAGGGCACCGAGGCGGACGGTGACGCGGGGCATCACGCGCAGCCGGCGGTGCTCCGGTTGGGGGACGCGGTCGGGGGCGCCGTCGAACCAGTAGATGCGCAGCAGCGGGCGCTCGGTCTCCGACTCGGCGCGTTCGCGCAGGGCCTGGATCAGCGCGGTGTGCTCGACGGTGATCCGGGACCGCGAGGGCTCACCGGCGAGGAGGCTGGCGGCGGCTCCCAGCAGATACCCGGCGTCCACCAGGACGATGCAGCGGTCCACGCGACTCACCCTCTTCCCGGGAGGTTTTGCTTCGGACTTTCTTCGAGTCTGCCCGACGGCGCGGAGGTTAACGGCCCGAACTCGATCTTCGGCGTGGCGTTTACGGAATCCCGCCCACCCACCACCCCTGTTACACACGGTAATTATCCGACATGCGCCTGATGTCAGCGTATGTGAATCTGGTCCCGGCCCTGGCCCCTAGATCCCCCACAGGAGGCAGATCACCATGGCCAAGAACAAGAATCGCAAGCAGGGTGGCCCGCAGAACCGCGCGCCGCAGGCCGACCAGGCTCACGAGCACGCACAGCGGTCGCAGGAGACGCACGAGTCTCCGGTGTCGCACATCCAGGGCAGCCCCGCGGATGTTGCTCGCAAGAAGCAGAAGAGCTTCGGCCACAACTAAAAGGCAGTTGAAGCCCGGGCACAGTGAAGGGGCGCACCCGCCGAGGGTGCGCCCCTTCATCCGTCGTCCGCTCAGCCCGCCAGGCAGGACGGGCCGAGCAGCACCTTCAGGTCGCCGAACAGCGCCGGGTCGGGCTTGACCCGGTGCCGGTCCAGGCGCAGCACGGTGGTCTTGCGCGGGCCCTGGAGCTTGATACGGACCTCGCTGTCGCCCTTGTGGTGGCTGAGGATCTCGCCGAGGCGGCTGACCATGGGCGGAGTGACCTTCACGGCCGGGATGGTGAGGATCACCGGCGCGTTGGTGCCGGCGTTGGACAGGTCCGGGACCATCAGCTCCATGGCGACGAGCCGGGGGACGTCCTCGCGCTTGTCGAGACGGCCCTTGACGAACACGACCGCGTCCTCGACCAGTTGGGTCGACACCAGCTGGTACGTCGCCGGGAAGAACATGCACTCGATGGAGCCGGCGAGGTCCTCGACGGTGGCGATCGCCCAGGCGTTGCCCTGCTTGGTCATCTTGCGCTGCAGGCCCGAGATGATGCCGCCGATGGTGACGACCGCGCCGTCCCCGTGCTCGCCGCCGGTGAGCTGGGAGATGCCCGCGTCGGCCTTGTCGGCGAGGACGTGTTCCAGGCCGAAGAGCGGGTGGTCGGAGACGTACAGACCGAGCATCTCCCGCTCCTGGGCGAGCAGATAGGTCTTGTCCCACTCGTCGGTGGAGAACTCCACGTCGAGGCCGAAGCCGGGTTCGCTGCCGCTGTCCTCGCCCATGCCGCCGAAGAGGTCGAACTGCCCCTCGGCCTCCTTGCGCTTGACCGCGACCACGTTGTCGATCATCGGCTCGTACTGCGCCGTGAGGCCCTTGCGGGTGTGGCCCATCTCGTCGAAGGCGCCGGCCTTGATCAGCGATTCGGTGGTGCGCTTGTTGCAGACCACCGCGTCGACCTTGTCGAGGTAGTCGGGGAAGGAGGCGTACTTCCCCTTGGCCTTGCGGCACTTGATGATCGACTCGACGACGTTGGTGCCGACGTTGCGGACGGCGGACAGGCCGAAGAGGATCACGTCGTCGCCCTGGGCGGCGAAGTTGGACTCGGACTCGTTGACGTTCGGCGGGAGCACCTTGATGCCCATGCGGCGGCACTCGTTGAGGTAGATCGCCGACTTGTCCTTGTCGTCCTTGACGGAGGTCAGCAGCGCGGCCATGTACTCGGCGGGGTAGTTCGCCTTGAGGTACGCGGTCCAGTACGAGACCAGGCCGTACGCGGCGGAGTGCGCCTTGTTGAAGGCGTAGCCGGCGAACGGGACCAGCACGTCCCACAGGGCCTGGATGGCCTCGTCGCTGTAGCCGTTCTTGCGGGCGCCGGCCTGGAAGATGGTGAAGTTCTTGGCGAGCTCGTCGGGCTTCTTCTTGCCCATCACGCGGCGGAGGATGTCGGCCTCGCCGAGCGAGTAGCCCGCGATGATCTGGGCGGCCTTCTGCACCTGCTCCTGGTAGACGATCAGGCCGTAGGTGACGTCCAGGACCTCCTTGAGCGGCGCCTCCAGCTCGGGGTGGATCGGCGTGATCTCCTGCTGCTTGTTCTTGCGCAGCGCGTAGTTCGTGTGGGAGTTCATGCCCATCGGGCCCGGGCGGTACAGGGCCGACACGGCGGAGATGTCTTCGAAGTTGTCGGGCTTCATCAGCCGCAGCAGCGAGCGCATGGGGCCGCCGTCGAACTGGAAGACGCCGAGGGTGTCGCCGCGCTGGAGCAGTTCGAAGGTCGTGGGGTCGTCGAGCGGCAGGGAGAGCAGGTCGATGTCGAGGCCCTTGTTGGCCTTCACCATCTTGACCGCGTCGTCCATGATCGTGAGGTTGCGCAGGCCCAGGAAGTCCATCTTCAGCAGGCCGAGCGACTCACAGCTCGGGTAGTCCCACTGGGTGATGGTCACGCCGTCGGTGTGCCTCACCCACACGGGGACGTGCTCGGTGATGGTCTCGCTGGACATGATCACGCCGGCGGCGTGCACACCCATCTGCCGGACCAGGCCCTCCACACCGCGGGCGGTGTCGATGACCTTCTTCACGTCCGGCTCGTTCTCGTACATCCCGCGGACCTCGCCGGCCTCCGAGTAGCGCGGGTGGCTGGGATCGGTGATGCCGGACAGCGGGATGCCCTTGCCGAGGACGTCAGCGGGCATGGCCTTGGTGATGCGGTCGCCCATCGCGTACGGGTAGCCCAGCACGCGCGCGGAGTCCTTGATGGCGTTCTTGGCCTTGATGGTGCCGTACGTGCCGATCATGGCGACCTTGTCGGCGCCGTACTTCTCGGTCACGTACCGGATCACCTCGACGCGCCGGCGCTCGTCGAAGTCGATGTCGACATCGGGCATCGAGATGCGCTCGGGGTTGAGGAACCGCTCGAAGATCAGGCCGTGCGGGATCGGGTCGAGGTCGGTGATGCCCATGGCGTAGGCGACGATCGAGCCGGCCGCGGAGCCTCGGCCGGGGCCCACCGCGATGCCGTTGTTCTTGGCCCACATGATGAAGTCGGCGACGACGAGGAAGTAGCCGGGGAAGCCCATCGAGATGATGACGTCCATCTCGTAGTCGGCCTGCTTCTGGCGGTCCTCGGGGATGCCGCCGGGGAAGCGGCGCTCCATGCCGCGGCGGACCTCCTCCTTGAACCAGGTGACCTCGGTGTAGCCCTCGGGGATGTCGAACTTGGGCATGAGGTCGCGCTTCTCGAACATGCCGGTGGTGTCGACCATCTCGGCGACGAGGAGCGTGTTGGCGCAGCCCTCCTGCCAGGCGTCCGAGGAGTCGATGGCGTACATCTCGTCCGTGGACTTCAGGTAGTAGCCGGTGCCGTCGAACTTGAAGCGGTCGGGGTCGGAGAGGTTCTTGCCGGTCTGGATGCACAGCAGGGCGTCGTGGGCACCTGCCTCGTGCGCGTAGGTGTAGTGCGAGTCGTTGGTGACCAGCGGGGGGATGCCGAGCTTCTTGCCGATCTCCAGCAGGCCGTCCCGGACCCGGCGCTCGATCTCGATGCCGTGGTCCATCAGCTCCAGGAAGTACTTGTCCTTGCCGAAGATGTCCTGGTACTCGGCGGCGGCCTTGAGGGCCTCGTCGAAGTGGCCGAGGCGCAGCCGGGTCTGCACCTCGCCCGAGGGGCAGCCGGTGGAGGCGACGATGCCCTCGGACCACTGGGAGATGGTCTCCTTGTCCATCCGGGGCCACTTCTGCAGCCAGCCCTCGGCGTAGGCGTCGGAGGAGAGACGGAAGAGGTTGTGCAGACCGGTCTTGTTGACGGCCCACATCGTCTTGTGGGTGTAACCACCGGAACCGGAGATGTCGTCCCGCTTCTGGTGCGGCTGGCCCCAGAGGATCTTGCGCTTGTTGCGCCGGGACTCGGGGGCGACATACGCCTCGATCCCGATGATCGGGGTGATTCCGGCCTTCTTCGCGGAGTGGAAGAAGTCGTAAGCCCCGTGGAGGTTGCCGTGGTCGGACATGGCGATGTGCGTCATGCCCATCTCGTTGCAGGCGTTGAACATGTCCTTGAGCCGCGCGGCACCGTCCAGCAGCGAGTACTGGGTGTGGACGTGCAGGTGCGTGAAGGGCGGCTTTGACACGGTATGGCCTCCGACGGAAACACTCGGTAGCGGGCGGGCGGACGGTTCTGGGGTCAGCGTCGAAGTCTATGCCCCGGCACTGACACCGGGCGGGCTTCCCCACGTACCTTCATGCGGGAACCGGGCACTCCCGCGTGGCGTCGCCCGTTGGAGACGGCGGAAGCGCTGTCGTACCCATTCACGCACACCCATGCACCACTCCCGTACCAGGAGGCATCTCGCGATGTCGGTCCCCCAGCTCAGCGACGAGCAGCGCGGCGAGGAGATCCTCGCCGTCTTCGACACCGCCTTCGGCCGGCTCCTGGCCGCCGACCCGGCAGCGTTCCGGGTGAAGTTCCGGAAGATGGCGGCCTCGGCCTTCGCGTTCTACCGGGGCACGGCGTGCCTCTTCTACCACGACCTGGACGCCGAGAAGCGCGGTGGCCCCTTCCTGGACGACCGCACCTCGCGCGTATGGATCCACGGCGATCTGCACGCGGAGAACTTCGGCACGTACATGGACTCCAACGGCCGTCTGGTCTTCAACGTCAACGACTTCGACGAGGCCTACGTCGGCCCGTTCACCTGGGACCTGAAGCGCTTCTCGGCGTCGATCGCGCTCGTCGGCTACGCGAAGGCGCTCAGTGACGAGCAGATCACCGAGCTGGTGACGGTCTACGCGGCGGCCTACCGCGAGCGCATCCACGCCCTCGCCACGGGCGCCAAGAGCGACGAGGTGCCGCCGTTCACCCTGGACACCGCCGACGGCCCGCTGCTGGGCGCCCTGCGCGCCGCCCGTTCGCTGACCCGCTTCGAGCTGCTGGACTCGATGACGGAGATCCGTGACTTCGAGCGCCGCTTCGCGCCGGGCGGCGGCTCCATCGAGCTGGACGCGGCCACCCGCTACAAGGTCCTGGCCGCCTTCGACGGCTACCTGGAGACCCTGCCGGACTCCTCCCTGGCCCGCCCCGACTCCTACCGCGTGAAGGACGTCGTCGGCCGCCGCGGCATCGGCATCGGCTCGGCCGGCCTGCCGTCGTACAACATCCTCCTGGAGGGTCACAGCGACGCCCTGGAGAACGACGTCGTGATCTACATCAAGCAGGCCCAGACCCCGGCCGTCTCCCGGCACATCACGGATCCGGCCATCGCCGGCTACTTCCAGCACGAGGGTCACCGCACGGTGATCTCCCAGCGCGCCCTGCAGGCCCACGCCGACCCGTGGCTCGGCTGGACCGAGCTGGACGGCGCCGGCCAGCTGGTCGCCGAGGTCTCGCCGTACGCCGTCGACCTGGACTGGGGCGACATCGACGACCCGGAGGAGATCGCGGCCGTCGTCGCCGACCTGGGCCGGGCCACCGCCACCATGCACGCGGCGGCGGACGACCAGTCCGGCGAGTCCCTGGTGCCGTTCTCCACCGAGCGGGCCATCGACGCGGCGGTCGCGGCCGACGAGGAGGGCTTCGCGCCCCTGCTGGTGGACTTCGCGCACGGTTACGGCGCACGCGCGCGTGCCGACCACCAGATCTTCCTCGACCTGTTCCGCAACGGCCGGATTCCGGGGCTGTAATCTTCGCGCACTCACAGGCACCCTTTAGAGGTCCCTTAACCGCGTACGTGACAGACTCTCCTTTCGCTATGGACATATCCGGGACCCAACTCAGAGCCGTGCGCGCGGCGCTGTTCACGGCTGTCGTCGTGACGCTCAGCACCGCGTCGCACGTACTGCTGTCGCGGGCCCCGCTGCCGGTGGCGACCGTGCTGACGGTCGGTGCCGGTGTGTTCGTCACCGCGTACGCGCTGGCGGGCCGCGAGCGCGGCTTCGGCCGGATCGCGGCCCTGCTGATCCCGCTGGAACTGGCCGCCGACACGGTGTTCACCACCGGCCAGGACACCTGTTACGGCCGGGCGGGCGGCCCGGTCGCCGGCCCGCTGCACGCCTTCGGCTTCAAGGTGCTGTGCGAGGGCGGTGCCGTCGGCACCCCGCTGGCCCAGGTGACCGGGGCCCACGGCCGCCCCGAGGCGCTGCTGGCGCACGCCAGTCCGGCGGCCGCCTGGCTGCTGCTCACCGCGCACATCGGTGTGGGCCTGCTCGCCGCCGCCTGGCTGCGCCGGGGCGAGCGGGCGCTGGTCCAGCTGCTGCGCGCGGTCGCCACCACCACCTTCCGGCCGCTGCTGCTCGCGGTGGCCGCGGTCACCGTGCGGCCGGCCCCGGTCCGCCGGCTGCCGCGACCGGCCCCACGCCGCGCCGCCGCCCGCGACCGGCTCTTCGTGCACTCCCTGGGACGGCGTGGACCGCCGTGCTCGCCCGCCCTCGCCGCCGGCTGAGCGGCGAGGTCTGAGCACACCCGGTCCCCCACACGTATCCCGCGTACGGCATGTGCGCGTCCCACACGGAGATCATCAACATGAGCAAGCGGAACAGCCAGGCGTCGAAGACGGCGGCCCGGGAGCGGCTGCGCCAGGAGCGCGAGCGGCAGGCCAAGCGCGACAAGGCCAAGCGGCAGATCACCGTGGCCGCCTCGGTGGTGGCCGTGCTGGCCGCGGCCGGCGGCATCGGCTACGCGGTCGTCCAGATGAACAAGCCCACCGGGTGGGACGCGGCGAAGACCAAGAAGCTGGTCAAGCCGGCCAACACCACGGGCGCGGACGGCACGACCGTTGTCATCGGCAAGAGCACCGCCAAGAAGACCCTCACCATCTACGAGGACCCGCGGTGCCCGGTCTGCGCGGAGTTCGAGCAGCGCGTCGGCCCGACCGTGAAGAAGGACATCGACGACGGCAAGTTCAAGCTCCACTACGTCGGTGCGACCTTCCTCGACATCAACCTGCCCGGGGTGGGCTCCAAGAACGCGCTCAGCGCCCTGGGTGCCGCGCTCAACGTCAGCCCGGAGGCGTTCCTCGAGTACAAGGCCGCGATGTACTCGGCGAAGTGGCACCCCGGCGAGACCGACGACAAGTTCAAGGACGACGCCTATCTGCTCGAGATCGCCGACACGGTCCCCGCCCTGAAGGGCAACGCGGCGTTCCAGAAGGCCGTGAAGGACGGCACCTACGACAGGTGGGCGCTGGAGGAGTCGAAGATCTTCGACAAGGACAAGATCAAGGGCACCCCGACCCTGAAGATGGACGGCAAGAAGCTGACGGGCCCCGACGGCCAGAACGCGCCGTCGAACCCGGCCGACTTCAACAAGGCCCTCGACGCGGCCCTCAAGGGCTGACGGCCCGTCGGAAACCGTCTTTCCCGTGAAGAGCGGGCGAACTTTCGGAGTTCGCCCGCTCTTGCTCATACCGATCAGTAACCTGATCGGTCGTGACCAGTCGATACAGAGCATCCGAGGCATCCAAGGGCCTCAACTCCCTCTCCCCCCGCCGCCGTACGGTCGTCAAGGCCGCGGCGGCGACTGCTGTGCTGGCGGGCCCGCTCGCCGCCGCCCTTCCCGCGCGTGCCGCCGACGAGGCCCCCGCCTTCCTGCACGGCGTCGCCTCCGGTGACCCGCTGCCCGACGGCGTCCTGCTGTGGACCCGGGTGACCCCGACCGCGGAGTCCATACCCGGCTCGGGCGTCGGCCCGGACACCGAGGTGAGCTGGGTCGTCGCCGAGGACAAGGCGTTCACCAGCATCGTCGCCAAGGGCTCGGTCACCGCGACCGCCGCCTCCGACCACACCGTGAAGGCCGACGTGCGGGGCCTCGCGCCGGCGACCGACTACTGGTTCCGGTTCTCGGCCGGCGGCACCGACTCCCCGGTGGCGCGCACCCGTACCGCGCCCGCGGCGGACGCGAACGTGTCCGGGCTGCGCTTCGGCGTGGTCAGCTGCGCCAACTGGGAGGGCGGCTACTTCTCCGCCTACCGCCACCTCGCGGCCCGAGGCGACCTGGACGCCTGGCTGCATCTCGGCGACTACATCTACGAGTACAAGTCCGGCGAGTACGCGGCGCGCGGCGCGGTGGTCCGCCCGCACGCGCCCGCCAACGAGATCATCACGCTGGCCGACTACCGCGTCCGGCACGCGAAGTACAAGACCGACCCCGATCTGCAGGCCCTGCACCTGAAGGCGCCGGTCATCGCGATCTGGGACGACCACGAGTTCGCCGACAACGCCTGGTCGGGCGGCGCGGTCAACCACACCGAGGGCGCCGAGGGCACCTGGACGGCCCGCAAGGCGGCCGCCAAGCAGGCGTACTTCGAGTGGATGCCCGTCCGCCCCGCCGTCGAGGGCACCACCTACCGGCGGCTGCGCTTCGGCAAGCTCGCCGACCTGTCCCTGCTGGACCTGCGCTCCTTCCGCTCCCTGCAGGCGTCCTCCGGCAGCGGATCGGTGGACGACCCGAACCGGACGATCACCGGCCGGGCCCAACTGGACTGGCTGAAGGCCGGGCTGAAGGCCTCCGACACCAAGTGGCGGCTGGTCGGCAACTCCGTGATGATCGCACCGTTCGTCATCGGCTCCCTCACCGCCGACCTGTTCAAGCCGCTCGCCAAGCTGCTCGGCCTGCCGCAGGACGGCATCGGCGTCAACACCGACCAGTGGGACGGCTACACCCACGACCGCCGCGAACTCCTCGACCACCTGCGCTCGAACGCCATCGGCAACACCGTCTTCCTGACCGGCGACATCCACATGTCCTGGGCCAACGACGTGCCGGTGGACGCGGGCACCTATCCGCTGTCGCCGTCGGCGGCCACCGAGTTCGTCATCACATCGGTGACCTCCGACAACCTCGACGACATCGTCAAGGTCCCCGAGGGCACGGTCTCCGCGCTCGCCGCGCCGGTCATCAAGGCCGCCAACCGGCATGTCCACTGGGTGGACACCGACCGGCACGGCTACGGCGTGCTGGACATCACCACCGACCGCGCGCAGATGGACTACTACGTCCTGTCCGACCGCACCGACGCGAACGCGACCTCCCAGTGGGTGCGCTCCTACCGCACCCGCAGCGGCACGCAGAAGGTCGAGCGGACCTACGACCCGGTGTAGCCGTCGGCTACACCGACTGCAGGTCGTCGAGGAAGCCGAGCGCCACCCGCCAGGTGGCCTCGGCGGCCTCGGCGTCGTAGTCCGGCAGTTCGGGGTCGGTGTAGAGGTGCCCGGCGCCGGCGTAGCGGTAGACCTCCACATCGGCTCCGGCCCGGCCCATCTGCAGATACCAGGCGCTCAGCCAGTCGTCCGTCTCGAACGGGTCCGGCTCGGCCACGTGCAGCTGTACGGGCAGCCCGTCCACGTGCGCGGTCGGCGCGATGTCCGACGTGCCGTGCAGGAGCAGCAGACCGCGCGCCTTGTCGTCGCCGAGGGCGAGGGTCTGGGCGACGGAGGCGCCGAGCGAGAACCCGGCGTACACCAGCCCGCGGTCCGAGTAGGGCGCCGCCGCCAGCACAGCCCGCTTCAGCAGCTCCTCCTTGCCGATCCGCTCGTTGAACTCCATGCCCTCCTCGACGGTGCCGAACGTGCGCCCCTCGAAGAGGTCGGGCGTCCACACCTCGTGGCCCGCCGTGCGCAGCCGGTCCGCGGCGTCACGCACCGCGGGCCTGAGGCCGTAGGTCGAGTGAAAAAGCATGATGTTCATGAGGCCATGGTGCCAGCCGGTGCGGCGCCGCCCGAGCCGCCGTACCCAGGAACACGCCGAACTCACATGTTCATGGCCGCCGAGCGCCGGTTAGAAGCGCAGGCATGGAAAACCTGCTCCGCCCTGTGATCGTGATCGGCGGCTCGGTGCTGATCACCCTGGCCATCGGCTGGGCCACCGACCGGCTGCTGGGCAAGGCCGACGAACGCGACCGCGACACCCCGCTGTGGGGGCTGCTGCGCCGTGGCCGCGTCCCCTACCAGCTCGTGCTGTGCGCCGCCCTGCTGCGAGGGTCGTACGACCAGGCGAAGCTGCTGGAGCGGCATCAGGCCGGCATCGGCCGGACGCTGACACTGGTGCTGATCGGCTCCGCCGCCTGGCTGGTGATCCGGATCGCGGCGGCGATCGTCGAGACCACCTACAGCCGCTACGCCCGCGCGCACCGGGACCCGGCCCGGGTGCGCAGGGTGCGCACGCAGGTGGAGCTGATCATGCGGGTGGTGTCCGCGATCGTGATCGTCGTGGCGATCGCCGCCATGCTGCTGACGTTCCCCGCGATGCGCGCCGCCGGCGCCTCCCTGCTGGCCTCGGCGGGCATCCTCGGCATCGTGGCCGGTGTCGCCGCCCAGTCGACCCTGTCCAATATGTTCGCGGGGCTGCAGATCGCCTTCGGCGACATGGTGCGTATCGGCGACACGGTCGTCGTGGACGGCGAATGGGGCACGGTGGAGGAGATCACGCTGACCTTTCTGACGGTACGGACCTGGGACGAGCGGCGGATCACCATGCCGGTGTCGTACTTCACCTCCAAACCCTTCGAGAACTGGTCGCGGGGGACCCCGCAGATGACGGGCATCGTCTACTGGCACCTCGACCACAGCGCGCCCATCGAGGCGATGCGCGAGAAGCTGCGCGACATCCTGCGCCAGTGCCCGGCCTGGGACGGCCGCGCCTACGGTCTGGTGGTGACGGACAGCACGCCCACCACCCTCCAGGTGCGCGCCCTGGTGACCGCGAAGGACGCCGACGACATCTGGACGGTGCGGGTCACGGTCCGCGAGCAGATGATCACCTGGCTGACGAACGAGCACGCCTACGCGCTGCCCCGGGTCAACACCTCCGAGGCGGTGCTCCCGCCGCAGCGTCTCCCGTCCCGCGACGGCGCCCCGCACCGCACCGACCACGAGTTCCCGCGCACCCGCCGCGGCTGACGCCGGGGCTTTCAACGGCCCCGCTCGGCACCGCCGTTGACCTGGATGACCTGTGAGGTGACGTGCCCGGCACCGGGCGAGGCCAGCCAGTGCAGGGTCGCGGCCACGTCGCCCGGTGTCCCGGCCCGCCCGGTCACCGTCTCGGCGATGAGCCGCGCCCGCCGGGCCTCGTCCATGGTGTCCCCGAAGAACTCGGTGTCCTCGACGTACCCCGGTGCGACCACGTTCACGGTGATGCCGTGCGGCCCCAGCTGCCGGGCGAGGTCGTGCGCGTACGGATGCAGGCCGGCCTTCGCCGCCGCGTAGGCGCCGCTGCCGGAACCGCGGTAGGCGGCGATGGAACTGACGAAGAGCACCCGGCCGCCGGGCGAGGCGAGCCGGTCCTTGAGCGCTTCGGTGAGGAGCGCGGCGGTCAGGACGTTCTGCCGGAAGGTGACGGTCCAGTCGTGGGCCACCCGGTCGAGGGGGTCGTCACTGCCGGACGGGGGCTCCAGCTGCCCGGCGCCGCCGGCACTGTGCACGAGAACGTCGACCGTGCCCAGCTCGTCGGCGACGAACCGGGCAACCCCGCGCACGTCCTCGGTCTCGGCCAGGTCCGCGGCGCAGGTGAGCGCCCCGGGCACGCCCGCCTTCTCCAGCACCTCCGCGCGCCGCCCGAGCAGCAGGACCCGGTCGCCGTCCGCCGCGAACGCCCGTGCCGCCGCCAGCCCGATGCCCGTACCGCCGCCACTGATCACGATGTTGCGAGTCATGATCCGAGCGTAGGACCGCACCGCCGACGGTGCCTCGAGTTGTCCACAGACACGGCACACCCATATGACAAACGGTCACGGTCACCGCAGGCTGCGCACGTCCAGGTGCCGCAGCACCCGGTCCACGATCTCCGGGTCGGCACCGGGCTCGCTGCGCGCCGCCAGCACCTCGTGCCGTGCCGCGCTCAGCATCTCGTTCTGGATGCGCCGCACCCGCTTCAGCCGCCGGGCCCGCTGGTGCTGCGCCTCCCTGCGCTCCTCCTCCCCCATGTCGGGACTGATCCGGATCCCGATGTCGAAGGCGCGCCGCAGCATCTGCTCCAAGAGTTCCTCGGGCAGGTCCTCCACCTGCTCGATCTCCCGCAGCCGGCCCTTGGCCGCCCTGGCCGCCCGCACCGCCAGCTCCTTCTCGAACTCCTTCTCCCGCTCGGAGTCGGCCCGCACCCCGAGCCACCTCACCAGCGACGGCAGCGTGAGCCCCTGCAGGACCAGAGTGACGATGATCACGCCGAAGGCGATGAAGATGATCTCGTCCCGGTCGGGGAACCGGGATCCGTCAGCGGTCTTCAGCGGGACGGCCAGCGCCAGCGCCACCGAGGCCACCCCGCGCATCCCGGACCACCACATCACGACGGTCTCCCGCCAGCTCACCGGGATCTCCTCGTCGTAGTCCCGCCGCGCGTGCAGCCGCTTGGTCAGCCAGGTCGCGGGCAGCAGCCACAACAGCCGTACGACGACGACCACGCCCACGACGGCGGCGGCCCAGCCGAGCATCTCGCCCCAGCGCCCCTGGGCCGTGCGGATGGCGTTGTGCAGTTCCAGGCCGATGAGCCCGAAGGCCACGCCCGTGACGAGGGTGTCGATGATGTCCCAGAAGGTGTGCCCGGCCAGCCGGGTCATCACGTCGTCGGCGTCGGTGGCGTACTCGGCGAGGAAGAGCGCCGTGGTGAGCACCGCCAGCACCCCCGAGCCGTGCAGTTTCTCCGCCAGCACGTAGGAGGCGTACGGCACCAGCAGGGTCATGCCGATCTGCAGGGTCGGATCGCCCAGCAGGTCCATGAGCCTGTTCGCGCCCCAGCCGAGGACCAGGCCCAGGACCACCGCCACGACGGCGGACAGGACCAGGTCCAGGCCGGCCCGCCACGCTGAGAACGAGCCGCTCACGGCCGCGGCGATCGCCACGTGGTACAGCACGATGGCCGTGACGTCGTTGAAGAGACCCTCGCCCTCCAGGATCGACACCAGGCGGCGCGGCAGCCCGAGCTGTCCGGCGACGCTGGTCGCGGCGACCGGGTCGGGCGGGGCGATCAGCGCGCCGAGCGCGACGGCGGCGGCGATCGGCAGTCCCGGCACGATCGCGTTGGCGACGAACGCCACGCACACCGTCGTCACGAACACCAGGGCGACGGCCAGCAGGAAGATCGGCCGGATGTTGGCGGCGAACTGGCGCCAGGACGTGCGCCGTACGGCGGCGTAGAGCAGCGGCGGAAGCAGCCCGGGCAGGATCAGGTCCGGCGGGATGTCCACGTCGGGCACGAAGTCGGCCACCGCCAGGACCCCGCCGAACAACGTCATCAGCACCGGCGCCGGCACCCCGAACCGGTCTCCCACCGGGACGCTCACCAGGGCCCCGAGCAACAGTACGAACAACAGGGCCAACTGATCCACGGCCGGCGCTCCGGGGGTCGACGGTCACACGGCAGGCCTCAAGCCTGCCATCCGGCCGCCGGGAACGCCTGCCGCCCTACGACGGGCCGGCGCCTACAGGGCGCGGCGCATCGCCCGGTGCGCGATGCCGGCGTCCGGGAACTCCGGGCCGTACGCCGCATAGCCGAGGCGCTCGTAGAAGCCCAGGGCCCGGGTCTGCGCGTGCAGGTCCACCGCGGTCAGGCCACGTGCGCGTGCCGCGTCCTCGATGGCCCGCACCAGGGCCACGCCGACACCGAGCCCGCGGGCCTCACGGGAGACGGCGAGCCGCCCCAGGGAGCCCACCGACGCGTCCCCGCCCGTCTTCGCCGCCGCGGCCTCGCCGTACAGCAGCCGCCCGGTGCCGAGCGGCACGCCGTCCTCGCGGACCGCCAGGACATGCACGGCGACGGTGTCGTAGGCGTCGTACTCGATGTCCTCGGCGACGCCCTGCTCGACGACGAAGACCTGCTTGCGGACCGCGAAGCACGCCTCGCGGTCGGCGGGGTCCCCGGCGATCCGGACGGTGTACGGCACGCTCACGCGTACGTCTCCTCGCGGACCTGGTCGAGGGCCTTCTGCAGGTCCTCGGGGTAGTCGCTCGCGAACTCCACCCACTGGCCGTCCGCCGGGTGCTCGAAACCGAGGCGCACCGCGTGCAGCCACTGGCGGGTCAGGCGCAGCCGCTTGGCGAGGGTGGGGTCGGCGCCGTAGGTGAGGTCGCCGACGCAGGGGTGGCGGTGGGCGGACATGTGGACGCGGATCTGGTGGGTGCGGCCGGTCTCCAGCTTCACGTCCAGCAGGGAGGCGGCACGGAAGGCCTCGATCAGGTCGTAGTGCGTCACGGAGGGCTTGCCCTCGGCCGTGACCGCCCACTTGTAGTCGTGGTTCGGGTGGCGGCCGATCGGCGCGTCGATCGTGCCGCTCGTCGGGTCCGGGTGGCCCTGGACGAGGGTGTGGTAACGCTTGTCGACCGTGCGCTCCTTGAACTGGCGCTTGAGCGACGTGTACGCCCGCTCCGACTTGGCGACCACCATCAGGCCCGAGGTGCCGACGTCCAGGCGGTGCACGATGCCCTGGCGCTCGGCGGCGCCGGAGGTGGAGATCCGGTACCCGGCGGCGGCGAGACCGCCGATGACGGTCGGGCCGGACCAGCCCGGCGACGGGTGCGCGGCCACGCCGACCGGCTTGACGATCACGACCACGTCCTCGTCGTCGTGCACGATCTCCATGCCCTCGACCGGCTCGGCGACCACCTGCACCGGCGCGGGCGCCTGCGGCATCTCGACCTCGAGCCAGGCGCCGCCGCGCACCCGCTCGGACTTGCCGACCACCGTGCCGTCGACCTGGACCTTGCCGGCCGCGGCCAGCTCCGCCGCCTTCGTGCGGGAGAAGCCGAACATGCGGGAGATGGCGGCGTCGACGCGCTCGCCCTCCAGGCCGTCGGGCACGGGCAGGGTACGGATCTCGGGAATCGTGCTCACCCGTCGAGTATGCCGGACGGGCCGGACCGCCCCGAACGCGCCTGTGGACAACTCCGGCGCGGGAAGGCGGCGCTCAGTCCTTGTGGACCGTGCCGTCCGGGTCCAGGCCGCGGAAGGACAGCAGCACGATCAGGATGCCGCCGCACACGATCGCCGAGTCCGCCAGGTTGAACACGGCGAAGCCCTTGGGCGCGATGAAGTCCACGACCTTGCCCTCGAAGATCCCGGGCGAGCGGAAGATCCGGTCGGTGAGGTTCCCGAGGGCGCCGCCGAGCAGCAGGCCGAGCGCGATGGCCCAGGGGTAGCTGTAGAGCTTGCGGGCCAGGCGGATGATCACCACGATCACGGCCGCGGCGATCAGGGTGAAGATGATCGTGAAGGCCGCGCCGAAGCCGAAGGCCGCGCCCGGGTTGCGGATGGCGTTCAGCTCCAGCCAGTCCCCGATCAGCCTGATCGGCTCGTGCCCCTCCAGCTTGGCGACCACGAGCGTCTTGCTGATCAGGTCGAGGGCGTAGGCGAACGCGGCCACCGCGAACAGCAGGGCGATCCGGCGCCCGCGGCGGTCCCGTACCTGGGCCGGGGCCTGCTGCTCGGCCGCCCCGGCCGCCGCCGTCCGCTCGCCGCTGTCGTCCGGGGTGTCCGGCGTACCGATGATGCGCTCCGCCTCTGCCACGTGAGTCCCTCAACCTAGGTGCCTGACTGAGGACGAGACTACGGCACGGCCCGCCACGCTCAGGAGCGGCGTTCCTGCTTCTGTTTGCACTCCACGCACAGCGTGGCCCGCGGGAAGGCCTGCATCCGTGCCTTGCCGATGGGGTTGCCGCAGTTCTCGCACAGACCGTAGGTACCCGCGTCCAGCCGTTCCAGGGCGTGCTCGTTCTGGACCAGCATCTCGCGCGCGTTGGCGGCCAGCGCCATCTCGTGCTCGCGCGTGATGTTCTTGGTGCCGGTGTCGGCCTGGTCGTCTCCGGCGCCGTCCCCGGAGTCCCGCATCAGGCCCACCAGGGACGCCTCGGAGGAGCTGATCTCGTCCTGCAGCCGCTTCACCTCGGACAGCAGCTCGGCACGGGCCTGAGCGACCTCTTCAGGGGTCCAGGGGTCCTCACCGGGGCGCACCGCCAGTTCGCCGGGCTCCGCCGCGGCGACCCGCGCCTTGGGAACGGCGGTCTCCGCCGTGGCCGTGCCAGGAGTCTTCTTCGCAACCACCGTCGTGGCTCCCGTCTGCTTCGCGGCCCGCGCCGCGCCCGCCTTCTTGGCCCTGCTCGTGTGGGCCGCCTCCGTGGAGACGCCCTCGGCGGCCGTCCTCCTGCCGCCGGCCTTCTTCGCCGCCGGTTTCTTGACGGCCGTCTCCTCCGCCTCCGCCACCCCCTTCACCTTCGCCGTGGTCTTCTTCCCGACGGCCTTCTTGGCCACCTGCTTCTTCGGAACCGCCACCCTGTCCGCCACCGCGTGGTCAGCCACGGCCCTCTCGGCCGGCGCCTTCCCTGCAGGCGCCTTCCCTGCAGGCGCCTTCCCTGCCGACGCCTTCCCGGCAGCTGTCTTCTCCTTGGCGGTGGGTTTGCCGGCAGCACCCGTCCTGGCCGCCGCTTCCCTCACGGCCGCCCTATCGGCAGCCGCACCCGCCTTCTTCCCGGTCCCCCTCTTTCCGGTCCCGCTCTCGACGGCCGCTTCCTTGGCCGGCGCCTTCTTGCCGGCCGTCCGCTTCTGATCGTTCTTCTCCGCGGTCTTCTTCGCGGCCGTTTTCCCGGTGGCGGCCGTCGCCCTGGCAGCCGTCTCCTTCACCGCCGCCTTCTTGACGGCCGGCTTCGCACCCGCTCCCCCGGCGCCCTTCCCCCCGGTCACCCTCTTCTTCCCGGCCACTCCCTTGGCCTCACCGCCGGAGGCAGCCGCGCCGGAGGCAGCCGCGCCCCCGCGCCGGCCGGTCGCCGGCTGCTGTACGGCGGTCTTTTTCGCCACCATGGCCGCGACCCCTTCACATATTGTGATTTCGCTCGCGAATCGTGCTGGGACGATAAATCGACTTGAGTCCCGCGGCAACGGGGCACACCGCCCGATTCGCCCGCCCGCACCCCCCGCGCAGCGGGCCTGCATCCGTTGTGCCCAGCTCCCCGCCGGGTAATCCGGCGGAGCCGGGCCTCCCGGGACCCGAGCGCACCGCCCCTCGCCATTCGGGGCATCCCGGCCCGTCGCACCGCCCGCCGCGGCGCCGCACGGAAATGCGGTCGGCCGCTGTCCGCGCGGCGCCGTACACTGGGCGGAGCGAAAAGCGTGGATGGGGACGAGTAGCGGCGTACGCAGCCGAGAGCGATCCGGGGACGGTGTGAGCCCGGGGGCGAGCGCGACGTGAAGATCACCCCGGAGCCGCCGGAAGAAAGTCACAGCCGCAAGGCCAGCGCGAGTAGACCCGGCTTCGCGACCCCAATGAGGGGGCTCACCGGCGCGTACGGCGCGACGGAGGGCCAAGGAGGGTGGTACCGCGGGAGCGCGCCGCACACGGCGTAGGCAGGATCGAAGGCTCTCGTCCCTCCGACGGAAGGCAGCAAGTCCGTTGGAGGATGCTCGCAGATGACAGCGCCGACGTACCGCCAGGTGCCCGCACAGGTCGACCTGCCCGCTCTTGAGCACGCCGTGCTCGACTTCTGGCGCGACCAGAAGATCTTCGCCAAGAGCCTGGAGCAGTCCGAGGGCCGCCCGGAATGGGTGTTCTACGAAGGCCCGCCCACCGCCAACGGCATGCCCGGCGCCCACCACATCGAGGCGCGCGTCTTCAAGGACGTCTTCCCCCGCTTCCGCACCATGCGCGGCTACCACGTGGACCGCAAGGCCGGCTGGGACTGCCACGGCCTCCCGGTGGAGCTGACGGTCGAGAAGGAGCTCGGCTTCAGCGGCAAGCAGGACATCGAGGCGTACGGCATCGCCGAGTTCAACGACAAGTGCCGTGCGTCCGTGCTCCGCCACACCGACGCGTTCGAAGCGCTCACGACCCGTATGGGCTACTGGGTCGACCTCAACGACGCGTACATCACGATGGCCCCCGAGTACATCGAGTCCGTCTGGTGGTCGCTGAAGGAGATCTTCACCAAGGGCCTGCTGGTCCAGGACCACCGCGTCGCCCCCTGGTGCCCGCGCTGCGGCACCGGCCTGTCCGACCACGAGCTGGCGCAGGGCTACGAGACGGTCGTGGACCCGTCCGTGTACGTCCGCTTCCCGCTCACCTCCGGTCCGCTCGCCGGCGAGGCCGCGCTCCTGGTGTGGACGACGACCCCGTGGACCCTGGTGTCCAACACGGCGGTCGCCGCCCATCCGGAGGTCACCTACGTCGTCGCGACCAACGGCGAGGAGAAGCTCGTCGTCGCCGAGCCGCTCGTGGGCAAGGCGCTCGGCGAGGGCTGGGAGAGCACCGGGCAGACCTTCACCGGCGCCGAGATGGAGCGCTGGACGTACCGACGCCCCTTCGAGCTCGTCGAGTTCCCCGAGCCCGCCCACTACGTGGTCAACGCCGACTACGTCACCACCGAGGACGGTACGGGTCTGGTCCACCAGTCCCCCGCCTTCGGTGAGGACGACCTCAAGGTGTGCCGTTCCTACGGTCTGCCGGTCGTCAACCCGGTCCGCCCGGACGGCACCTTCGAGGAGGACGTCCCGCTGGTCGGCGGCGTCTTCTTCAAGAAGGCGGACGAAAAGCTCACCGAGGACCTCCAGCAGCGCGGCCTCCTCTTCAAGCACATCCCGTACGAGCACAGCTACCCGCACTGCTGGCGCTGTCACACCGCGCTGCTCTACTACGCACAGCCCTCCTGGTACATCCGCACGACGGCGATCAAGGACCGCCTCATCCAGGAGAACGAGAAGACCAACTGGTTCCCGGCGACGGTCAAGCACGGCCGCTTCGGCGACTGGCTCAACAACAACATCGACTGGGCGCTGTCCCGCAACCGCTACTGGGGCACCCCGCTGCCGATCTGGCGCTGCGAGGACGACCACCTCACCTGCGTCGGCTCCCGCGCGGAGCTGACCGAGCTGACCGGCACGGACCAGTCGGGCCTGGACCCGCACCGTCCGTTCATCGACGAGGTCACCTTCGCCTGCCGCCACGACGGCTGCGGCAAGACGGCCACGCGCGTGCCCGAGGTCATCGACGCCTGGTACGACTCGGGTTCCATGCCGTTCGCGCAGTGGGGCTACCCGCACAAGAACAAGGAGCTGTTCGAGAGCCGCTACCCGGCGCAGTTCATCTCCGAGGCGATCGACCAGACCCGCGGCTGGTTCTACACGCTGATGGCCGTCGGCACCCTCGTCTTCGACAAGTCGTCGTACGAGAACGTCGTCTGCCTCGGCCACATCCTCGCCGAGGACGGCCGCAAGATGTCCAAGCACCTGGGCAACACCCTGGACCCGATCCCGCTCATGGACCGGCACGGCGCGGACGCGGTGCGCTGGTTCATGGCGGCCGGCGGTTCCCCGTGGGCGGCCCGCCGGGTCGGCCACGGCACCATCCAGGAGGTCGTGCGCAAGACCCTGCTGACGTACTGGAACACGGTCGCCTTCCAGGCGCTGTACGCCCGTACGTCGGCCTGGGCGCCTTCCGCCGCGGACCCGGCCCCGGCCGAGCGCCCGGTGCTGGACCGCTGGCTGCTGTCCGAGCTGCACGCCCTCACCGACCAGGTGACGCAGTCGCTGGAGGCGTACGACACCCAGCGCGCCGGCAAGCTGCTGTCCGCGTTCGTCGACGACCTGTCGAACTGGTACGTCCGCCGCTCGCGGCGCCGCTTCTGGCAGGGTGACAAGGCCGCGCTGCGCACGCTGCACGAGGTGCTGGAGACGGTCACGAAGCTGATGGCGCCGATCACCCCGTTCGTCACCGAGCGGGTGTGGCAGGACCTGGTCGTGCCGGTGACCCCGGGCGCGCCGGAGTCCGTGCACCTGGCCTCCTGGCCGGAGGCGGACCTGTCGGCGATCGACCCGGAGCTGTCCCAGCAGATGGTCCTGGTGCGCCGGCTGGTGGAGCTGGGCCGGGCCACCCGCGCGGAGTCGGGTGTCAAGACGCGTCAGCCGCTGTCCCGTGCCCTCATCGCCGCGACCGGCTTCGACGCGCTGGACCGTGAGCTGCACACCCAGATCACGGAGGAGCTGAACGTCTCCTCGCTGGCCTCCCTGGCCGAGGTCGGCGGCTCTCTGGTGGACACCACCGCCAAGGCCAACTTCCGTGCGCTGGGCAAGCGGTTCGGCAAGCGGGTGCAGGAGGTGGCCAGGGCCATCGCCGGTGCCGACGCCGCCGCGCTCTCCCTCGCCCTGCGTGAGGGCACGGCCTCGGTGGAGGTCGAAGGTGAGACGGTCACCCTCGCTCCGGATGAGGTGATCATCACGGAAACCCCGCGTGAGGGCTGGTCGGTGGCCTCCGACTCCGGGGCCACGGTCGCGCTGGACCTGGAGATCACGGAGGAGCTGCGGCAGGCGGGCCTGGCCCGTGACGCGATCCGGCTGATCCAGGAGGCCCGCAAGAACAGCGGGTTGGACGTGGCGGACCGGATCGCTCTGCGGTGGACGTCCACGGATGCCGCGGTCGTCGCGGCCCTGACCGAGCACTCCGAACTGATCGCCGACGAGGTGCTGTCGACGGACTTCCGCCAGGGCGACGCCGACGACAGCTTCGGTGAGCCGTTCACCGACGAGGGGCTGTCCCTCACGTTCCGGCTGCGGAAGGCGTAGGCGCCGAGCGGATCGAGAAGGGCCCGGTCTCCCTGAGGGGAGGCCGGGCCCTTCTCGTGCGTGCGGGTCGGATTCAACCCGCGTAAAAAGGGCGGGCCCCCGGACCGAAGTCCGGGGGCCCGCCCTTTGAGCGCTGCCGACGCCGTTGTCGTACTAGTGCCCGGTGCTCAGTTGTCGTCCTCGTCGATCAGGAACCCGCGCATCGGCGAGGGTGCCTGGCCCATCGGGGACGGACCCTGCGGACGGACCGGGGCCATGGGCTGGGTCATGGCCGGGGTCATCTGCTGCTGACCGCCGTAGGACGGGGCGGACGGAGCGGGGTTGCCGCCCATCGTCTGGTTGCCGCCGTACGACGGGGCGCCCGCGCCGGCCGGAGCCATGGAGGGCGCCGGGGACGGCGGCAGGGACGCGGTGGCCGGGGTGCGCGGCGGGGCCAGCGAGTCGTCGGCCTGGGTCTCCAGCTGGCGCAGCTGGGACTCGAGGTACGACTTCAGGCGCGTGCGGTACTCGCGTTCGAAGCCGCGCAGGTCCTCGACCTTGCGCTCCAGCGTGGCGCGGGCGGACTCCAGGGAGCCCATCGCGACGCGGTGCTTCTCCTGCGCGTCCCGCTCCAGGGCGTCGGCCTTGGCACGGGCGTCACGCTCCAGACCCTCGGCGCGGCTGCGGGCCTCGCCGACGATCTTGTTGGCCTCGGAGCGGGCCTCGGCGATCGCCTGGTCGGCGGTCTGCTGGGCCAGCGAGAGGACACGGGCGGCGCTGTCGCCACCGGGTCCCTGACCGGGGCCGCCCATCGGACCGCCCATGGGGCCGCCCATCGGACCACCCATCTGCTGCTGCATGGGCGGCTGACCGCCCATCGGGCCCTGACCCATCGGACCCTGACCCATCGGGCCCTGGCCCATCGGACCGGGACCCTGCGGGCCGCCCTGGCCGCTGGGACCGGCGGGCAGCTGCGGGGCACCGCTCGGCAGCTGGGGCGGACCACCCATGGGGCCACCCATCTGCTGCTGCGGCGGGCCCGATATGCCGGCGGGCACCGGCGCGCCGGGACCTCGCATGCCCTGCTGCTGAGGATGCTGCTGCTGGTCCTGCTCCGGCGGGCCCTTGCGCATGTTCTGCTGGTTCTGCGCGGCCGCACGGGTCGCCGCGGCCAGCTTGGCGCGCAGGTCCTCGTTCTCGCGGAGCAGACGGGTCAGTTCGGCTTCGACCTCGTCGAGGAAGGCATCGACCTCGTCCTCGTCATAGCCTTCTCGGAGGCGGACGGTCGTGAACTGCTTGTTCCGCACGTCCTCGGGGGTCAACGGCATCTCTTCACCTCAACGTAGTCATCGGCAGTCGGCAAGACCGTATCGTCCATCCTCATCCCACGAAGTTCCCCGTGATCGAGAGGAGGATGTAGACGATGATCATCAGTACGAAGAAGGACAGGTCGAGCGCCACGCCCCCGAGACGCAGCGGCGGGATGAACCGCCGCAGAAGCTTCAGCGGTGGATCGGTGACAGTGTAGGTGGCCTCCAGTACGACCACCATCGCCTTGCCGGGTTGCCACGAGCGGGCGAACTGGAACACGTAATCCATGACCAGTCGGAAGATGAGCACGGCGAGGAACACCAGTAGCGCGGTGTGGACCACCGTGACGAACACGCTCATGGCCTGCGCTTCCCTCTCCCCTGCTCCGTGCTCTTCCGAACGTCGATCCGGTTGTGTGTCTCAGCTCTGGTTGAAGAACCCGCCCTCTGCGATGCGGGCCTTGTCCTCCGCCGTGACATCGACGTTAGCAGGAGACAACAGGAACACCTTCTGCGTCACCCGCTCGATGCTGCCGTGAAGACCAAACACCAAACCGGCCGCAAAGTCGACAAGTCGCTTCGCGTCTGTGTCATCCATCTCAGTCAGATTCATGATCACCGGGGTTCCCTCACGGAAGTGTTCCCCGATGGTACGGGCTTCGTTGTAGGTCCGCGGGTGAAGCGTGGTGATCCGGTAAGGCTCTCGCTCGGACACAACCTTGGGCATGATCACCGGTGCGTTCTTCTCGAGGGACTGACGTTCTTGTGTGATGGATGCCACGGGCGCGATCCGCGCCGGACGTCCGGATTCCGCGGCGAGCGCCGTCGAACGGGCCACCGGCTCGCGCGGCGCGGGCGGTTGCACGATTCGCACCTCTTCGTCCCTTTGGGGCTGATGTGCGCTGTGCGACGGGTGTGCCGATTCATGCCGTCGGTGGTCCCGCTCGGGCTCCGGGTCCAACTCGGGTTCGAAGTCGTCGTCGGGATCGAATCCGCGGCCGTCGTACCCATCGTCCTCCACGAGGCCGAGGTAGACCGCCATCTTGCGCATCGCGCCGGCCATGCTCTGAGTCCTCCGCTCTGTGGTGGATCGACTGACGACTGCCAAGTGCCCGCGATCCACGTGGCCGTTGTGCCCGTGTTCACGGGCATTGACCATATTTTCTGCTGTGGTCCGACTTCCTGGCGACGTTACCCGAGCCTGGGGCGGACTCCGAGTACCGCAGTGCCGACGCGCACATGTGTCGCCCCGGCGGCCACGGCCTGTTCGAGGTCCGCACTCATCCCTGCTGACACCATGGTTGCAGCCGGATGGGCTCGGCGCAGGTCAGTCGACAAATCCATGAGGCGCCGAAACGCCTCTTGTTCGCGTCCCGCGTACTCCCCGGTGAGCGGAGCGACGGTCATCAGTCCGTCGAGCCGCAGCCCCGGCGCCTCGCCGACGAGGTCGGCCAACTCTTCGATTCCGTCCGGGGACACGCCTCCGCGCTCTCCCCGGCCGCTGACGCCCGCGTCCAGTGCGACCTGGATCAGGCACCCGACCTCGCGCTCCGCCCGCACCGCCTCGTTCGACAGCGCGGTGACGAGCCGGGCGCGGTCGACGGACTGCACGACATCGGCGTAACCCACCACCGAACGCACCTTGTTGGTCTGCAATTGACCGACAAAGTGCCATTTCAGTGGCAGATCCGCGCACGCGGCGGCCTTCGGGGCCGCGTCCTGGTCCCGGTTCTCGGCGACATGGCGCACACCGAGTTCCGACAGGATCCGTACATCGCTCGCCGGGTAGGTCTTGGTGACCACGATCAGGGTCACCTCCTCCCGCTCGCGCCCCGCCGCCACACACGCGGCGGTGATGCGCTCCTCCACTTTCGCCAGATTTCCGGCGAGTTCGGTCTTACGGTCCGTCATGCCCCATCAGTCCAGCCACACATAGCCCGCGAGCCGCCCGGTCGTGCGGTCACGGCGGTACGAGAAGTGGTCGCCCGACTCCAGCGTGCACACCGGTGACTGCGCCCGGTCGCACACCCCGAGCCGGTCGAGCTGCGCGTGCACCCCGGCGCTCACGTCGACCGCCGGCGTACCCCAGCTCGTCCCAGCGTGCGCCGCCGGCTCGACGGCGGCCACTTCGGCGCGCATCGGCTCCGGCACCTCGTAGCACCGTCCGCAGACGGCCGGTCCGGTGCGCGCGACGATCCGGCCGGGCTCGGCGCCGAGTTCGGCCATGGCCCGTACGGCGGCGGGGACGACCCCCTTGACCATGCCGGGCCGTCCGGCGTGGGCGGCTGCCACGACCCCGGCGACGGGATCGGCCAGCAGCACCGGCACGCAGTCGGCGGTGAGGACGGCGAGGGCGAGTCCGCGGCGGGCGGTGACGATCGCGTCGACCTCCGGGGCCGGGCGGTCGGCCCAGGGCTCGTCCACCACGGCCACGTCGGCGCCGTGCACCTGGTTCATCCAGACGACCCGGCCCGCATCGAGGCCGAGCGACTTGGCGGCGATGTCCCGGTTGGTCCGTACGGCCTCCGGGTCGTCGCCGACCGCGCCGCCCAGATTGAGCTCCTCATACGGAGCGGCGCTCACCCCGCCCCACCGGTCGGTGAAGGCGAAGTGCGCGCCGCTCACGCTCTCGCGCCGTCCTATCACTTGAGGAAGTCCGGCACGTCCAGCTCCTCGGCCGCGCTGTCCGAGTAGGTCCGCGGCGCCGGCGTCACCGGAGGGGCGACCGGGATGTCGGGCACCGGCTCGGGCGCCGGCTCCGGCTCCTCCTTCGGCGTCACGCTGCCGAGCGAGCCGAAGGCCGGCCGGCTGGGCTCGGCCGGCCGTGCCGGAGCGGGCTCCTCGCGGCGGGGTGCCGTCGAGGCCGAGGCCGAGCCGAGGACGTTGTCCCGGCGGGCCGGCGGCTGGCCGCCGTCGAAGCCGGCCGCGATCACGGTGACCCGGACCTCGTCGCCGAGGGCGTCGTCGATGACGGCGCCGAAGATGATGTTGGCCTCGGGGTGGGCGGCCTCGCTGACCAGCTGGGCGGCCTCGTTGATCTCGAACAGGCCGAGGTCGGAGCCGCCGGAGATCGAGAGCAGCACACCGCGGGCGCCGTCGATGGACGCCTCCAGCAGCGGCGAGGAGATCGCCATCTCGGCGGCGGCCACCGCGCGGTCGTCGCCGCGGGCCGAGCCGATGCCCATGAGCGCCGAACCGGCCTCGGACATGACCGACTTCACGTCGGCGAAGTCGAGGTTGATCAGACCCGGGGTGGTGATGAGGTCGGTGATGCCCTGGACACCGGAGAGCAGGACCTGGTCGGCGGACTTGAAGGCGTCCAGGACCGAGACCTGGCGGTCCGAGATGGACAGCAGCCGGTCGTTGGGGATCACGATGAGGGTGTCGACCTCTTCGCGCAGTTCGGCGATGCCGTCCTCGGCCTGGTTCGCGCGGCGCCGTCCCTCGAAGGTGAACGGGCGCGTGACCACGCCGATGGTGAGGGCGCCGAGGGAGCGCGCGATGTTGGCCACGACGGGTGCGCCGCCGGTGCCGGTGCCGCCGCCTTCACCGGCCGTCACGAAGACCATGTCGGCCCCCTTGAGGACCTCCTCGATCTCCTCGCGGTGGTCCTCGGCGGCCTTGCGGCCGACGGCCGGGTTGGCTCCGGCGCCGAGTCCGCGGGTGAGTTCCCGGCCGACGTCGAGCTTGACGTCGGCGTCGCTCATCAACAGCGCCTGTGCGTCGGTGTTGATGGCGATGAACTCGACACCCTTGAGACCGACCTCGATCATCCGGTTGATGGCATTGACACCACCGCCGCCGACACCGATGACCTTGATGACTGCGAGGTAGTTCTGCGGTGCTGCCACGTCGAAGGCCTCTCGCCTCGAATTACGTTGTCGCCGCCGTGCGGTGCCCCGCGCCGGGACGACGGATGCCGAATGGGACGGTCCGTAGCGCCGACCCGAACCCTAACCCTGAAGTTTAGGGTTACCAGTGTGTCTGTTCCCTGGAGTCTTCTGAACAGGACACTAAGTCGACAAGTGGCGCCCGTTCAACGAACACGCCGAACCTCCCGTTTTTCTTTTCACCCTATGTGATCAGCCGTAGCAGTGCCCAACCAGGGTGCTGGCCTGCGCTGATGTGCGTCAACTCCGCGATGACGCAGGGGCGGTGGGAACGCTGACATCGAAGTGCCGCGCGGCGGGAGCTGCTTTCATGAGAGCTGTGAGGGTCCGTGCCTTGGCGCGGCCGTTCTCACCACTGCCCCACAGGATCGTGCGGCCGTCGGCCAGCACCAGCGAGACGGCGTCGAAGGAACGGACTTGGACGGTCCGGGTCCGCTTCGCCACGTCGGCCGGCAGGTCACCGGCGACCCGGACCGCCTCGCGCACCAGCCGGTCGGTGCCGAAACGCCGGAAGCCCGCCGCCCCGGAACCCGTGCGGGAGACGGACAATTCCAGCATCGGAACGGCATTCGGCGCCTGCGAAACCGTAGCGAACCGGACACCTTCGTCATCGACTTCGGTGAAGTCCCCGCTGTTTCGGAGCAGCAGAACCGGAGTGCGCTCGGTCACTTTCAGCCCGATTCCATGGGGCCAGGAACGGACCACGTCAACCGTGTCGATCCGGGGCAGTTTCCGGCGCAAGCGGGCCTCGATGCCCTCGGTGTCGACGGAAATCATCGGCGCCCCGACCGGCACGGCCGCCGCGTCGCGCACCTCGGCGGACGTCAGCACGCGCGTGCCGGACACCGACACATGGCCGACGCGCAGCCATGAGGAGCCGTACAACACCCATGTCCCACCGGCACCGAGGAGCACGGCGGCGGCCACAGCCAGGATGACGATCGTACGAAGGCGCAGTTTTCCGGACCCTCGGCCCGGCGGCGGGCCGGACGACTCCTGCTGGCGTTCACCGCGCTCGGCGGTAGTCGGTCCGGCCACCCTCACTGCCCTTTCGTCATACGGTCCTAACGGCGCGAGGCGATCGCCTCGTACACCATGCCGACGAGCAGCTCGTCGGCGTCCCGGCGGCCGAACTCGCTTGCCGAGCGGGACATCTCGTACAGTCGGTGCGGGTCGGCGAGCACGGGCAGGACGTTCTGCTGCACCCACTCGGGCGTCAGCTCCGCGTCGTCGACGAGGAGTCCGCCGCCGGCCTTGACCACCGGCTGGGCGTTGAGCCGCTGTTCGCCGTTGCCGATGGGCAGCGGGACGTAGGCGGCCGGGAGTCCGACGGCGGAGAGTTCGGCGACGGTCATCGCGCCCGCGCGGCAGAGCATCATGTCGGCCGCGGCGTACGCGAGGTCCATCCGGTCCAGGTAACTTACCGGGACATAGGGGGGCATCCCCGGCATCTGCTGCACCTGCGGCAGTTCGTTCTTCGGGCCGACCGCGTGCAGGATCTGGATGCCGGCCTGCTGGAGCCAGGGCGCGACCTGCTGGACGACCTCGTTGAGGCGCCGGGCGCCCTGGGAGCCGCCGGAGACGAGCAGCGTGGGCAGGTTCGGGTCGAGGCCGAAACGGTGGCGGCCCTCGGGACGGGCCGCGGCGCGGTCCAGGGTGGCGATGGAGCGGCGCAGCGGGATGCCGATGTAGCGGGCGTCGCGCAGCTTGCTGTCCGGCGTGGAGACGGCGACCCGGGCGGCGTACCGGGAGCCGATCTTGTTGGCCAGGCCCGGGCGGGCGTTCGCCTCGTGGATCACGATGGGCACGCCGAGCCGCTTGGCGGCCAGGTAGCCGGGCAGGGCGACGTAGCCGCCGAAGCCGACCACGACGTCCGCCTTGGTGCGCTCAAGGATCTGCTCGGCGGCCTTGATCGTGCCGCGCAGCCGGCCCGGGACGGTGATCAGCTCGGGGGTTGGCTTGCGCGGCAGCGGCACCGCGGGGATCAGCGCCAGCTCGTAGCCGCGCTCCGGAACGAGCCGGGTCTCCAGACCGCGCTCCGTGCCCAGGGCCGTGATCCCCACGGTCGGGTCCTGCCTGCGCAGGGCGTCCGCGAGGGCGAGCGCGGGCTCGATGTGGCCCGCGGTACCCCCGCCGGCGAGTACGACATGCACCGAAATTCACCGCTCTCCGGACGAACGCGCCACTGAGGCGCGCCGTCGCATCGTGTTCCATCTCCGAGGCCCCCGCTCACCGCCGGAGCCTCCCGCCCGCTTTCTACCAAAGCGAGGTTGCCGCATCGCAAGCGCTGCCCGCGCAGCGGGCTCGTCACGTGCGAAGGCGATCAGCAGCCCGATGGCGAACATGGTCGGCAGCAGGGCGGACCCTCCGTAGGAGAACAGCGGGAGGGGGACGCCGGCGATCGGCAGCAGACCGAGCACCGCACCGATGTTGATCACCGCCTGGGCGGTGATCCAGGTGGTCACGCCTCCCGCGGCATACCTCACGAAGGGGTCCTCCGTGCGTCCGGCCACGCGGATACCCGCATAGCCTAGAGCCGCGAACAGGGCGAGCACCGACAGCGTCCCCGCCAGGCCCAGTTCCTCACCGGTGACGGCGAAGATGAAGTCGGTGTGCGCTTCGGGCAGTTGGCCCCATTTTTCCACACTCGCGCCGAGTCCCGAGCCGAAGAGTCCGCCGGAGGCGAGGGCGTAGATGCCGTGCACGGCCTGCCAGCAGTCGGCGGCGCCCGCCTTGGGCTCGGTCGCACCGATGCAGGAAAGCCGGGCCATCCGGTTGGGACTGGTCTTGATGAGGACGAAACCGATCAGGGCGGCGATCTGCAGCACCACGGCGAACAGCCGTGTCGGCGCCCCGGCGAGCCACAGCAGGCCGAACAGGATCGCCGTGAGGATGATCGCGGTGCCCATGTCGCCGCCGAGCATGATCAGCCCGAGCAGCAGGAAGGCGACCGGTACCAGCGGCACCAGCATGTGCTTCCACTGGGTCAGCAGCTTCCGCTCCTGCTTGCGGGCGATCAGGTCCGCGCCCCACAGCACCAGCGCCAGCTTGCCGAACTCGCTGGGCTGGATCTGGAAGGAGCCGCCGAGGGAGATCCAGTTCTGGTTGCCGTTGACCGCCATCCCTATCCCCGGCACCTGCACCAGGGCCATCGTGAAGATGGCACCGGCGAGGATCGGGTAGGCCAGCGCCCGGTGCAGTTTCACCGGCATGCGGGAGGCCACGAACAGCAGTACGCCGCCCAGCACGGCGGCCAGCAGCTGCTTGCGGAAGAAGTACGACCCCGGCAGCGCCATCTGCAGCGCGGTGATCTGGGAGGCCGAGTAGACCATCACCAGCCCCAGCACGATGATCAGCACACTGCCGCCGAGGATCAGGTAGTAGGCGGTCAGCGGGCGGTCCCAGGCCTTTCGCGCGCGCATGGAGAACCGTTGGACGGCGTTGTCGCGCGAGGACCGGGAAACGGCGGGACGCCTGGACGCCCGTTGCACGGGTGGCCGGCCGGTACGGCTACTGGGCATCGGCGCCTCCGCTGAACGTCGACCGTCCCACGCGTCCCTCCCAAGATCCGCCCGGCAGGCGGCCGGGGTCAGGCTTCGAGTTCGCGGACCGCCGCCGCGAACGCGTCACCGCGCTGGTTGTAGTTGGTGAACATGTCCATGGAGGCACAGGCCGGGGCCAGCAGCACCGTGTCACCGGGCTGCGCGAGCCGCTTCGCTTCCGTCACCGCCTGGAGCATCGCCCCAGTGTCGGTCCGGTCGAGGTCTACGACGGGTACTTCCGGCGCGTGTCGCGCGAGGGCCTCGCGGATCAGGGCGCGATCGGCGCCGATCAGGACGGCGCCGCGAAGTCGCTTCGCCGACTTGGCGACCAGCTCGTCGAAGGTCGCCCCCTTCGCCAGACCACCCGCAATCCATACAATCGACTCATATGACGCCAACGACGCTTCAGTGGCATGCGTGTTGGTCGCCTTGGAGTCGTCCACGTACGCCACCGAGTCGATGTCGGCGATGTGCGCGATGCGGTGGGCGTCCGGCCGGAAGGACCTGAGGCCCTCGCGTACGGCCTGGGCGGGCACCCCGAAGGCGCGCGCGAGGGCCGCCGCGGCAAGGGCGTTGGCGATGTTGTGCGGGGCCGGCGGGTTGACGTCGGAGACCTCGGCCAGCTCCTGGGCGTTCTTGTGCCGGTTCTCCACGAAGGCGCGGTCGACCAGGATGCCGTCGACGACACCGAGTTGGGAGGGCGCGGGGGCGCCGAGGGTGAACCCGATGGCCCGGCAGCCCTCCTCCACGTCGGCCTCGCGGACCAGGTCCTCGGTGGCCTTGTCCTCGACGTTGTACACGCAGGCGACCCGGTTGCCCTCGTAGATACGCCCCTTGTCGCGGGCGTAGGCCTCCATGGAACCGTGCCAGTCCAGGTGGTCGGGCGCGAGGTTGAGGACCGCGGCGGAATGCGCCCGCAGGGAGGGCGCCCAGTGCAGCTGGTAGCTGGACAGCTCCACGGCGAGGACGTCGTAGCGCTCCTCGCCGAGGACCGCGTCCAGCAGGGACACGCCGATGTTGCCGACGGCGGCCGTGCGCAGGCCCGCGGCCTTCAGGATCGACGCGAGCATCTGCACGGTCGTGGTCTTGCCGTTGGTGCCCGTGACGGCCAGCCAGGGCGCCGCGTCCGGGCCCCTGAGGCGCCAGGCCAGCTCGACGTCGCCCCAGACGGGCACGCCCGCCTTCCCGGCCGCCAGGAACAGCGGCTTGTCGGGCTTCCAGCCGGGCGCGGTGACGATCAGCTCGGTGCCCTCCGGCAGGGAGGCCCCGTCACCCAGGCGCACGGTGATGCCGAGCGCCTGGAGTTCCGCGGCCTGCTCACGCGCGCGTGCGTCGTCGCCGTCGTTGACGACCGTGACGACCGCCCCGCGCGCGTGCAGCACCTTGGCCGCCGGGACGCCGGAGACACCGAGCCCGGCGACGGTGACGTGCTTGCCCTGGAAGTCGAAGAGCTCCGAGGTGGAGGTCACTTGTCCGCTGCCCATCCTGCGTAGAAGAGGCCCAGTCCGACGATCACACAGATGCCCTGGATGATCCAGAACCGGACCACGACCAGGACTTCGGACCAGCCCTTGAGTTCGAAGTGGTGCTGCAGTGGCGCCATCCGGAAGACGCGCTTCCCGGTGAGCCGGAAGGAGCCGACCTGGATGACGACCGACATGGTGATGAGGACGAACAGGCCGCCCATGATGGCCAGCAGCAGTTCCGTGCGGGAGAGGATGGCCAGGCCGGTGAGGACACCGCCGAGGGCGAGCGAACCGGTGTCGCCCATGAAGATCTTCGCCGGCGAGGTGTTCCACCACAGGAAGCCCAGGCAGGCGCCCATCAGCGCGGAGGCGATCACCGCGAGGTCGAGCGGGTCGCGCACCTCGTAGCAGGCGGCCGGGTTGGTCAGTGTCTGCGCGTTGGCGCAGGACTCCTGGAACTGCCAGACGCCGATGAACGTGTAGGCGCCGAAGACGAGCACCGAGGCGCCGGTGGCCAGGCCGTCCAGACCGTCGGTGAGGTTCACGCCGTTCGACATCGCGAGGATCATGAACAGCGCCCAGATCACGAACAGGACCGGGCCGATCTTCCAGCCGAAGTCGGTGATGAACGACAGCTTGTCGGAGGCCGGGGTGTTGCCGCGCGCGTCGGCGAACATCAGCGACAGCACCGCGAACCCGATGCCGACGATCAGCTGGCCGGCCATCTTCGCCTTGGCCCGCAGACCCAGCGAACGCCGCTTGACGATCTTGATGTAGTCGTCGAGGAAGCCGACCAGGCCCATGCCGAACATCAGGCCGAGGACCAGCAGCCCGGAGTAGGTGGGCGGGTAACCGGTGATGAGCTTGCTCAGGAAGTACGCGGCGATCGTCGCCAGGATGAAGGCGATGCCGCCCATCGTCGGCGTACCGCGCTTGCTGGCGTGCTCGCGCGGGCCGTCGTCACGGATGTACTGGCCGTAGCCCTTGCGGGCGAGGAGCTTGATCAGCAGCGGGGTGCCGATCAGCGTCAGGAAGAGGCCAATGACTCCTGAGAACAGGATCTGCTTCATCATCGGGCGGCAACCTCACCCTCGGCACCGGTCTCGACGAGCGCCTGGGCAACGCTCTCGAGCCCCACCGAACGGGACGCCTTCACGAGTACGACGTCCCCCGGGCGCAACTCGCTGCGCAACAGGTCGATCGCCGCCTGTGCGTCGGACACGTGCACCGACTCCTCACCCCACGAACCCTCGTTATATGCGCCCAGTTGCAGCCAGGAGGCCTCAATCCCCCCGACGGCGACGAGCTTGCTGACGTTGAGCCGGACGGCGAGCCGTCCGACGGCGTCGTGCTCGGCGAGCGCCTCGTCCCCCAGCTCGGCCATCTTGCCGAGCACCGCCCACGTGCGCCGCTCCCTGCCCATGGCCGCGAGCGCCCTCAGGGCGGCCCGCATGGACTCGGGGTTGGCGTTGTAGGCGTCGTTGACGATGGTCACGCCGTCCGGGCGCTCGGTGACCTCCATGCGCCAGCGGGAGAGGGAGCCCGCCTCGGAGAGCGCGGTGGCGATCTCTTCCGCGGACATGCCCAGCTCATGGGCGACGGCGGCCGCGGCGAGCGCGTTCGACACGTGGTGCTCACCGTACAGGCGCATGGTCACATCGCATGCACCGGAGGGTGTGAGAAGCCTGAAGGAGGGCTGTCCGCTGTCCGTGAGTCGTACGTTCTCGGCGCGTACGTCCGCTTCGGCCGACTCTCCGAAAAGGACCACCTTCGCCTTGGTACGCGACGCCATGGCCCTGACCAGCGGGTCGTCGGCGTTCAGGACGGCCGCGCCGTCCTCCGGGAGGCCTTCGACGATCTCGCCCTTGGCCTGCGCGATCTGCTCGCGGCCCCCGAACTCGCCGATGTGGGCGGTGCCGACGTTGAGGACGACGCCGATCCTCGGGGGCGTGAGGTCGGTGAGGTAGCGGATGTGCCCGACGCCGCGGGCGCCCATCTCCAGCACGAGGAACTTCGTCTCCTCGGTGGCGGACAGGGCGGTCAGCGGCAGCCCGATCTCGTTGTTGAACGAGCCGGGCGTGAACACCGTCGGCGCCTTGCGCTGGAGCACCTGCGCGATCAGGTCCTTGGTGCTGGTCTTGCCCGCCGAGCCGGTCAGGGCGACGAGGGTCGCGCCGAGCCGCTTGACCACGTGCCGGGCGAGGGCGCCGAGGGCGGCCTGGACGTCCTCGACGACGATGGCGGGCACGCCGACCGGGCGCGACGCCAGTACGGCGACCGCGCCCGCCTCGACGACCCGCGCCGCGAAGTCGTGGCCGTCCACGCGCTCGCCGACGAAGGCGGCGAACAGGCTGCCGGGCTCCACCTCTCGGGAGTCCCGGACGACCGGGCCCGTGACCTGCGTGGACGGATCCGGTATGTCGTGCGTCTGTCCGCCGACGACTGCTGCGATCTCGGCGAGGGAGAGGGCGATCACAAGTTCATCCCCTGGGTCTTCTGGATTTTCATCCCTGGGTTTTCTGGATGGCTTCGCGGAGCACCTGGCGGTCGTCGAAGGGACGGACCACGCCGGCGATGTCCTGGCCCTGCTCGTGGCCCTTGCCCGCGACCAGCACGGTGTCGCCGGCCTGGGCCCGGCCCACGGCGGCGGCGATCGCGGCGGCCCGGTCCTCGAAGAGGAGCACCTCGCCGCGCTCGTGCGCGGGCACGGAGGCCGCGCCCTGGAGCATGGTCGCGAGGATCGCCAGGGGGTCCTCGGAGCGGGGGTTGTCGGAGGTCAGTACGGCCGTGTCGGCGAGCCGGGCCGCGGCGGCGCCCATCGGGGCGCGCTTGGTCCGGTCGCGGTCGCCGCCGCAGCCGAGGACCACGTGCAGCCTGCCCTTGGTGACCTTGCGCAGCGCCTTGAGCACCGACTCGACCGCGTCGGTCTTGTGGGCGTAGTCCACGACCGCGAGGTAGGGCTGTCCGGCGTCCACGCGCTCCAGGCGGCCGGGGACGCCCGGTACGGCGGCGATGCCGTCGGCGGCGCTCTGCGGGTCGAGGCCGGCGGCGGCGAGGGCCACGACGGCGGCGAGGGTGTTCGCCACGTTGAAAGGACCGGCGATCGGCGACCTGGCGTGTACGCGCTCACCGTTCGGGCCGACGACGGTGAACGTCGAGTCCATGGGGCCGACCTGGACGTGCTCGGCGCGCCAGTCGGCGTCGGGGTGGCCCTCGGCGGAGAAGGTGACGACCGGAACGGTCGCCTCCTCGGCGAGCCGGCGGCCGTACTCGTCGTCGGCGTTGATCACACCGAGTCTGCTGCGTTCCGGCGTGAACAGCTGCGCCTTGGCCCGGAAGTAGTCCTCCATGTCGGAGTGGAACTCCATGTGTTCCGGGCTGAGGTTGGTGAACACGGCGATGTCGAAGACGCAGCCGTCGACCCGGCCGAGGACCAGGGCGTGGCTGGAGACCTCCATGGCGACCGCGTCGACGCCGCGTTCACGCATGACGGCGAAGAGTGCCTGCAGGTCGGTGGCCTCGGGGGTGGTGCGCTCCGACTTGATGCGTTCGTCGCCGATGCGCATCTCGACCGTGCCGACGAGACCGGTGGACTTCGCGGTCCGCAGACCGCCCTCGACCAGGTAGGCCGTGGTGGTCTTGCCGGAGGTGCCGGTGATCCCGATCTGGAGCAGGTCGCGCCCGGGATGGCCGTAGATGGTGGCCGCGAGTTCACCCATCCGCGCGCGCGGGTCGTCCACGACCAGGACCGGCAGTCCGGTCACGGCGGCGCGCTCGGCGCCCGTCGGGTCGGTGAGGACGGCGACCGCGCCGAGACCGGCGGCCTGGGTGACGAAGTCGGCACCGTGCAGTCGGGCGCCCGGGAGGGCGGCGTACAGGTCGCCGGGGCGGACGGCGCGCGAGTCGTGGGTGATCCCCGTGATCTCGGCGGCGGCGTCCGGGACGGCGGCACCCAGCTGATCGGCCAGTTCCGCGAGGGGTGTGGCGGAGACCTCGACCGGTCGCGGCGGTCCCGGATATGTCACGGAAGCGCCCTTCTGGGTGGTTTGGGACTGATCAGCGTGTGGCACGGCGGTGAGCGTACCCGGCGCACCCGCTCCGGAGCGAAGTGAGGGGCGCGGGGCGCCCTGGTTCCCGGGTTGTGGGGTGATCGTTGTCACGGGCTGGTTCCTGGTGTTTCCGAGGTGCTGATCAGGGCTTGTAGTCGACGGGCAGGTTGGCGGGCTGCGCCCCGGTCGGCGGCACCTGAAGGGTCTTCAGTGCGAACTCCATCACCTGCTTGTAGATGGGACCGCAGATCTGGCCGCCGTAGTAGCTGCCGGAGGTGGCGTTCTGGATGGCGCAGTAGACGGTGATGCGGGGGTTGTCCGCGGGCGCGAAGCCGGCGAACGACGAGGTGTATCCGTGGTACCTGCCGGTGGCCGGATCCACACGGTTGGCCGTGCCGGTCTTGCCCGCGACCCGGTAGCCGGGGATGCGGGCCTTGATGCCGGTGCCCTGCTCGTCGTCCACGACGGACTCCAGCATCTGGGCGAGGGAGGTGGCGGTCTTCCGGCTGACGACCCTGGTCTCCCTGGGCTTGGGCGCCGGGGTGAAGCGGCCGTCGGGGCCCTTGGTGCCGCGCACCAGGGTCGGCTGGATCCGGACCCCGCCGTTGGCAATGGTCGAGTACACCGAGGCGGCCTGCAGGGCGTTGAGGGAGAAGCCCTGGCCGAAAGGAATCGTGTACTGCTGCGAAGTGGACCACTTCCGGTACGGCGAGAGGATGCCGGGGGTCTCGCCGGGGAAGCCGAGTCCGGTGTAGCTGCCGATGCCGAACTTGCGCAGGTAGGAGTAGAGGACCTTGTTCGCCTCGGACTGTGTCCTGCCGAGCTGGCCGGTGGCCAGGATGGTGCCGATGTTGCTGGACTTGGCGAGGACGCCGTTGAGGGTGAGGTACCAGGTGTCGTGGTCGACGTCGTCCGAGAAGAGCCGGTCGCCGCGGTGCAGCCGGTTGGGTACGACGACATGGGTGAGCGGGGTCGCGGCGTTCTCCTCCAGCACGGCCGCCATGGACATCACCTTGGCGGTGGAGCCGGGTTCGTAGGCGTCCTGGAGGGCCGCGTTGCCCATGGCCTCCGCGTCCGCCTTCGACAGGTTGTTCGGGTCGAAGCCGGGTGCGTTGGCCATGGCCAGGATCTGGCCGGTGCGGGTGTCCTGGACGACGACGTACCCGCGGTCCGCGCCGGACTTCCTCACCTGCTCGGTGATGGCGTTCTGCGCGGCCCACTGGATGTCGCGGTCGATGGTCAGCTCGACGGCGGAGCCGGGCACGGCGGGGGTCTCGTTGGACCCGGCCGTGGGCACCTCGCGCCCGCCGGACTGGGCATAGCGGATCTTGCCGTCCTTGCCCGCCAGCTGCTTGTTCATCTCCTGCTCGATGCCGCCGCCGCCCTGGCCGTCGGAGTTGACCCAGCCCAGTATCCCGGCGGCGAGGTCGCCGTTGGGGTACACCCGCTGGCTGCTGGGATCGGCGAAGACGCCGGCCAGCACGTTGGCGGTGTTGTTGTCCGTCTCCGCCTTCTTGGCGAGCGCGGCCTTCAGGTCCTTGATCTGCTTCCAGACCTGCGGGGTCTGCCGGGTGGCGAGCCGGGTGTACCGGGAGCCGCTGTTCTCGGGCCGCAGCTTGTTCACGATGGCGGTCTGACTCTGCCCGAGGATCGGCGAGAGCAGCGCGGCGGCCTGCTCCGGCCCGTCGTCGATCTTCAGCTGCTTCCTGCTGAACATCGTGGGGTCGGCCGTGATGTCGTACGCGTCCTCGCTGATGGCGAGGGCCACGCCGTTGCGGTCGGTGATCCCGCCGCGGTCGGCCGCCAGCGTGTGCACGACATACCGGTTCTGCTCGGCCCGCGCGGCGTACGCGCTGGCGTCGACGGCCTGCACCTGGAGCAGCCGTACGACGAAGGCGAGCAGGACCAGGGTCAGGGCGAGGCTGACCATGCGCAGCCGGGGCCGCGCGCTGCCGAGCCGGAGGGGGCGCTGGGCCGGCGGCCGTGCGCCGCTCGGCCGCCGGGCCGGACGCGCCCCGGACCCGGGCTGCCGCCGCACGGCACTCCTCGGACGCGGCGGCTTGGCAGGCCCGGGCACACGGCGGCGAGGCGCTTCCCTGTCGGACACTTCCGTCACCTGCCGGGGGTCGGGGTGGGGATGGACTGGGGGGTGGCGGGCGGCAGGGGTGCGGCCGCTGCCGGGGCGGAGGGTGCGGGAACGGGCTGGGGCCGGCCCTGCGCCGGTGGGGCGGAGGCGGGTGCGGACGGGGGTGCGGAAAGGGCGGCGGCCGGGGTCAGGACCTCGGGGGCGACCGGGGCGGTGAGGACGGCGGGCCCGGGGCTCGCGACGCCCGGTACGCCCTTGACGGTGCCGTCGGGATTGAGGAAGGCGGGGTCGCCGCCGGGGACCATGCCGAGTTCGCGGGCCCGGCGCTGGAGGGCGGCGGGGTCGGAGTAGGCGTCGATGTCCCGCTGGAGGGCCTGTTCCTCGTCGGTCAGGCTCCTCGTCTGCTTCTGCAGGGCGTCGAGCTGGAACGAGCCTTCGCTGAGCGCGGAGTTCAGCACCAGCAGCCCGATGAGGCCACCGCCGAGCAGCAGGACGACGAGAAGGACGAACGGGGTGCGGGCGGCCCGGGCGCGACCGGCCGGGAAGAGCCGGGCGAGCCGCGCGGCCCGCCCCCTCAGTGCGGGTTTCCTACTCACGGCTCCCCCGGTCAGTTCGGGAATCCAACCGACCCGTCTCGCTCACTCGGCGTCCTCCCTGATGCGCTCGGCGCCGCGCAGCCTGGCCGGTGCGGCCCGGCGGTTCTCGGCGACCTCTTCCTCGGTGGGAAGTTCGGCACCCCGGGTGAGCAGCTTGAGCCGCGGCTGGTAGCGCTCGGGCACGACTGGCAGCCCCGGCGGCGCGGTGGACGCGGCGCCGGCCGCGAACACCTGCTTGACCAGCCGGTCCTCCAGCGAGTGATATGACAGCACGGCGATCCGCCCGCCGACGTCGAGGGCCTTCACCGCCGCCGGGATCGCCCGCTCCAGGACGGACAGTTCCCCGTTGACCTCGATGCGCAGGGCCTGGAAGGTGCGCTTGGCCGGGTTGCCGCCGGTGCGCTTGGCGGCCTGCGGGAGAGCGTCCCGGATCAGCTCGACCAGCCGGGCGCTGTTGCTGAACGGCTCCTTCTCCCGCTCGCGCACGATCGCGGCCACGATCCGCTTGGCCTGCTTCTCCTCGCCGTACGCGCGCAGGATGCGGACGAGGTCGCCCGCCGGATAGGTGTTGAGGACCTCGGCCGCGCTGATGCCGGTCGTCTGGTCCATCCGCATGTCCAGCGGCGCGTCCTGGGCGTAGGCGAAGCCGCGGTCGGCCTCGTCCAGCTGCATGGAGGAGACCCCGAGGTCGAACAGGACGCCCTGCACGCGCGCGATGCGGAGTTTTCGCAGTACGTCGGGCAGCTCGTCGTAGACGGCGTGCACGAGGGTGGCGCGCTCACCGAAGGGCGCCAGCCGCTCGCCGGACAGCCGCAGCGCCTCCTTGTCCCGGTCGAGGCCGATCAGCCGCGCCTCGGGGAACCGGGTCAGCAGCGCCTCGCTGTGCCCGCCGAGACCGAGGGTGCAGTCGACGACCACCGCTCCCGGCCGCTCCAGGGCGGGCGCCAGCAGGTCCAGGCACCGCTGGAGCATCACCGGGACGTGTCGACTCTGGCTCAAGGGGGCCTCTCATCTTCCGGCGGGCCGCACGCACCGCCGGGTCCCCGCCAGCTCGTGAAGGGGAGGCCTGCCGGCGCCAAGAGCGTCAGCCGGACCGGGAGCGGGAGGAGGCCGAGCCGTACGTACGCGCCGCGCACGTGGGGAGACGGCCCGGTGGGAGCCGGGGTCTCCGGGGGTTTCACCAGCAGGGAGAGCCACGTCTCCCGCTTCGCGTCACTTTAGTCCACCGTGTCTCGCGGTCAATCAACCGGCCTGCGCGTCGCCTACCGCATCGCGGCGGGAGCCGCAATTCGGCGGGGTTCACCCGGCCGGACCAGGTTTGACCCTCCTGTGGGTTGGCTCACAACAAGCCACGATGACGTTCTTTGTCCTGACTCACAGCGGGCCGGGACCACGCGTGACCAGTAACGTCATGGGTATGACGACTTCCGCAGCAGTTCCCACTGGATCCGAAGGCGCCATAACGAACGGCGGCACCGTGACCGATCGCCTGGTGGAGGCCAACCAGCGGTACGCCGCCGAGTTCGCCGACCCGGGCATGGACGCCCGTCCCGTCCTCCAGGTCGCCGTGGTGGCCTGCATGGACGCCCGACTCGATCTCCACAAGGCACTCGGCCTGCAGCTCGGCGACTGCCACACCATCCGCAACGCGGGCGGCGTCGTCACCGACGACGTGATCCGCTCCCTGACCATCAGCCAGCGCGCGCTCGGCACCCGCAGTGTCGTACTCATCCACCACACCGGCTGCGGCATGGAGGCCATCACCGAGGACTTCCGGCACGACCTGGAGATGGAGGTCGGCCAGCGACCGGCGTGGGCGGTGGAGGCGTTCCGGGACGTGGACCAGGACGTGCGCCAGTCCATGCAGCGCGTGCGCACCTCGCCGTTCCTGCTGCACACCGACGACGTGCGCGGTTTCGTGTTCGACGTGCGCACCGGCGCGCTGCGCGAGGTCGACCCGGGCTGACCGGGCCCACCGGCCGGCCGCCCCGAGGACATCCCGCCGCCCTGGCATGGAAAATGCGGTCGGAAAAGGCACAAGACCGACATCGTGCGGGCGGTTGTCCACAGGCGAGTGACACGAATCGGTAACGGCGGCAAGAATGCGGGGTGTGGCGTCACGCGGAACCTTTCCCGCGTGGTGTCCGTGTTTCGGGGTGGGCCGGTTTCGCAAAGCAGCGTCGGCCCGGAAAGTACGGGCCGAGGAGGGCCGGGGTGACGACCTATGACGATCGAGCGAGCCTCACAGATCTGACCGCCACGGTGGAGCGGGTACGCGGTTCGGTGGAGGGCGTGATCGAGGGCAAGCCCGAGGTCGTACGGCTCGCGCTGACCGTGCTGCTCGCCGAGGGCCACCTGCTGATCGAGGACGTCCCCGGGGTCGGCAAGACGATGCTGGCCAAGACGCTGGCGCGGTCCATCGACTGCTCGGTGCGGCGCATCCAGTTCACGCCGGACCTGCTGCCCTCGGACATCACCGGTGTGTCCATCTGGGACCAGCAGCGCCGGGACTTCGAGTTCAAGCCGGGTGCCATCTTCGCGCAGATCGTGATCGGCGACGAGATCAACCGCGCCTCGCCCAAGACCCAGTCGGCACTGCTGGAGTCCATGGAGGAGCGGCAGGTCACCATCGACGGGCAGACGTACGAACTGCCCAGCCCGTTCATGGTGGTGGCCACGCAGAACCCGGTCGAGATGGAGGGCACCTACCCGCTGCCCGAGGCCCAGCGCGACCGCTTCATGGCCCGTGTCTCGGTCGGTTATCCCAGCGTGGAGGCCGAGTTGCAGATGCTCGACGTCCACGGCGGGGTGAGCCCGCTGGAGGACCTGCAGCCGGTGGCGCACGCCCACGAGATCGTGAAGCTGATCGAGGCGGTGCGCGCCGTGCACGTCTCCGAGCCGGTCCGGCGGTACGCGGTGGAGCTGGTCGCCGCCACCCGCAGCCACCCCGACCTCAGACTCGGCGCCTCCCCGCGCGCGACGCTGCATCTGCTGCGCGCGGCGAAGGCGTCCGCGGCCCTCGACGGCCGGGAGTACGCGCTGCCGGACGACGTCCAGGCGCTCGCCGTCGCCGTCCTCGCGCACCGCCTGCTGCCCACCGCGCAGGCCCAGCTGAACCGCCGTACGGCCGAGCAGGTCGTGCAGGAGATCCTCCGGCGCACCGCGGTGCCCGCGGCGCCGGGACAGCAGGCACCGGGCTTCGGCGGCCTCGGGCGGGCCGTCCCGGCGTATCCCCAGCAGCCCCCGCGGAGTCTGTGATGAGCTCCGGGGGGACCGGGCAGGCGGAG
Organism: Streptomyces sp. NPDC001135; assembly: GCF_053598395.1. NCBI lineage: Bacteria > Bacillati > Actinomycetota > Actinomycetes > Kitasatosporales > Streptomycetaceae > Streptomyces > Streptomyces sp. NPDC001135. Next base: position 180,758 of record NZ_JBSFKD010000008.1, read on the forward strand.
GCCGACCGCGGGGAGACGGGCGGCGTCCGTACGGCCCTGGCGGGTCTGACGACCCGTGGCCGTTCCTTCCTGGCGGCCGGGATCGCGGCCGCGATCTGCGCGTACGTCCTGGGCCAGAGCGATCTGCTGCGGGTCGGCCTGCTGCTGGCCGCGCTGCCGCTGATCTGCGCGACGGTGGTGTACCGCACGCGCTACCGGGTGGCCGGCACCCGCCGGCTCGCCCCCGCGCGCGTACCGGCGGGCAGCGAGGCCCGGGTGCATCTGCGCATGGACAACGTCTCCCGGATGCCCACCGGCCTGCTGATGCTCCAGGACCGGGTGCCGTACGTCCTGGGGCCGCGCCCCCGGTTCGTGCTGGACCGGGTGGAGCCGGGCGGCCGCCGCGAGGTGTCCTACCGGGTCCGCTCCGACCTGCGCGGCCGCTATCCGCTGGGCCCGCTCCAGCTGCGGCTGACGGACCCCTTCGGGATGTGCGAACTGACCCGCTCCTTCTCGACGTTCGACACCCTCACGGTCATCCCGCGCGTGGATCCGCTCGCACCGGTCCGCTTCAGCGGAGAGGCCCAGGGGTACGGCGACGGTCGGCAGCGCTCGCTGGCCCTGGCCGGCGAGGACGACGTGATCCCGCGCGGCTACCGCTACGGCGACGATCTGCGCCGGGTGCACTGGCGGTCCACCGCGCGCTACGGCGAGCTGATGGTGCGCCGCGAGGAACAGCCCCGGCGCGCCCGCTGCACCGTGCTGCTGGACACCCGGGGCGGCGCCTACGAGGGCGCGGGCCCCGACTCGGCCTTCGAGTGGGCCGTCTCCGGTGCCGCCTCGGTGCTGGTCCACATGCTCGAACGCGGGTTCTCCGTACGGCTGCTGACCGACAGCGGCAGCGTGGTGCCCGGCGAGGGGGCCGACGGGTTCGCGGGCACCGGCCAGGAGACCGCGGAGGCGGCCGGGCTGATGATGGACACCCTCGCGGTGATCGACCACTCCGACGGCACGGGCCTGTCGCGGGCCTACGACGTGCTGCGCGGCGGCAACGAGGGGCTGCTGGTCGCCTTCCTGGGCGATCTGGACGAGGAGCAGGCCGCGACGGTCGCCAAGATGAGCCGGCGCAGCGGAGGTGCCGTCGCCTTCGTCCTGGACCCGGACACCTGGGTGCGGGAGGCGACCGGGGTACCGCGGCCGGACGACCGGCACGCCGAGCGGCTGCGCATGCTGCGCGAGGCGGGCTGGACGGCACTGAGCGTGCCGCGCGGCGCCGCACCGAACGCACTGTGGCAGCAGGCGGACCGGGAGCGTTCCGGCCTGGCCTCCGTGAGCGGGGAGGCGAGGGCATGAGCGGGCGGGCACGACTGGCGCTGTGCGCGGCAGCGGCCACGCTGATGGCCTCCTGCGCGCTGCTGCCCCTGGTGGCCGCGCCGACCTGGCTGCTGCAGCTGGTGCCGCTGGTGGCCGTGCAGACCGGGGTGGGTGCGGCGGCCCGCCGGGTACCGCTGGGCCGGCCGCTGACCGTGGCGGCGCAGGCGCTGGCGACGCTGGTGCTGCTGACCCTGGTCTTCGCACGGCAGCACGCGGTCATCGGGCTGATCCCCGGCCCGGACGCCTTCCGGCACTTCGCCGACCTGCTCCAGCAGGGTTCCAACGACGTCAGCGAGTACGCGATACCCGCGCCGCTCACCGATGGCATCAAGCTGATGCTGATCGGTGGTGCCCTGGTGATCGGTCTGCTGGTGGACACGCTCGCGGTCACCTTCCGCAGCGCGGCCCCGGCCGGGCTGCCCCTGCTGGCGCTGTACTCGGTGGCCGCCGGGCTGTCCCACGGCGGGGCCGACTGGCTGTGGTTCCTGGTGGCGGCGGCCGGCTATCTGATGCTGCTGCTCGCCGAGGGCCGGGACCGGCTGGCCCAGTGGGGCCGCGTCTTCGGCGGCACTCCCCCTTCCCCCGGTTCCCCCGAGGGCGGCGCCGTGGCACCGGTGCGCACCGGACGCCGGATCGGCGCGGTCGCGCTGGGTGCGGCCCTGGTGGTCCCGCTGGCCCTGCCCGCGATGCAGAGCGGCCTGCTGGACGCCGCCGGCGCGGGCGTGGGGGTGGGCAGCGGCCGGGGAACCGGGGTCGGCGCGGTCAACCTGCTCGTGGCACTGCGCGACAACCTGAACACGGACAACGACCGCCAGGTGCTGTCCCTGAGGACCAGCAGCAACGACACCTCGGACCTGTATCTGCGGATCGCCTCCCTGGACGACTTCGACGGCACCACCTGGAAACCGGCCCAGCGGCGCATCGTCGGGGTACCGGACCGGTTCCCCACCCCCATCGGCCTCGGCTCGGACGTCAAGCGCAGCACGGTGACGACCACGGTCACGGCGGCGGACTGGTACGCCCAGGACTGGCTGCCGATGCCGTACCCACCGAGCGGGGTGAAGATCGGCGGACGCTGGCGCTACGAGCCGATCGGCATGACCGTCGTCGGTGACCACGGCCAGACCACGCGCGGGACGGCCTACCAGGTGACCAGCCTGGACGTGCGGCCGACCGCGGAGCAGCTGTCCTCCGCGCCGGAGCCGCCCGCGGCCCTCAAGCGCGAGTACACCCAGGTGCCGTCCGCGCTGCCGAAGGTGGTCGCCACGACCGCCAAGGACATCACGGAGGGCGCGCGGAGCCACTACGAGGAAGCGGTCAAGCTCCAGGACTACTTCGCCGTCAACGGCGGCTTCCAGTACGACACCCAGGTGGAGGTCGGCCGCGGCCCGGGCGCCATCGCGAACTTCCTGAAGAAGAAGGAGGGCTTCTGCGTCCACTTCTCCTTCGCCATGGCGGCGATGGCCCGCACCCTCGGCATCCCGGCCCGGGTCGCGGTGGGCTTCGCCCCGGGCACCCCGCAGGCGGACGGCACGGTCGCGGTGAGCCAGAAGGACGCGCACGCCTGGCCCGAGCTGTACTTCGAGGGCGTCGGCTGGACCCGCTTCGAGCCGACCCCGACCCGCGGTACGACGCCGTCGTACACCCAGTCGGACACGCCCGGCACCTCGCTGCCGGACCAGGACCTGCCCTCGCACCACTCGTCCACGGCCCCCTCGGCGGCGCCCTCGGCGAGCGAGAGCTGCACGCCCCAGCTGGTCAAGGTGCAGGGCTGCGACACCGCGTCCGCCGCGGCGGCCCCCACCAGCGGCGGCGGGGGCCCGCGCCCGGGGTGGTATCTGCTGATCGGCCTGGCCGCGCTGGTGGTGCTGGCGGTGCCGCTGTCGCCGCTGCTGTGGCGGCTGCGGGTGCGGTCGGTGCGGCTGGGCGGGCACGCCCGGACCGAGCAGGGCGCGGCGGCGCACACCCTGGCCGCCTGGCAGGAGCTGACGGACAGCGCCTGGGATCACGGCATCCCGCCGGACGAGTCGCTGACCCCGCGCAGGGCGGCCGCCCGGATCGTCCGGCTCGGGCAGCTGGACCCGGCGGCCGGGGCCGCGGTGCAGCGGGTCGCGGACGCGGTGGAGCAGGTGCTGTACGCGCCTCGGCCGCGCCCGGCGGCAGGCGCGGTCGAGGACGTGCGCCGGGTGATCGAGGGGCTGCGCGGCACGGTGGGCACCGGCACCCGGCTGCGGGCCCTGTTCGTGCCCCGGTCGTCGGCGCGGGTGCTGTGGGCGGTGGCGGCCCGCTGGTCGGCGCTCCGGGCGCGGGCGGCCGTGGCCAGGCCCGGCCTGCGCCGGCCCTCGCGACAGCAGGGCTGAGACGACGTTGAGGGGCGACCACCATCGGTGGTCGCCCCTCAACGTCGTCTGTCGGCGGTGTCTGCCGGCGGCCTCAAGAGCGGCCGGACGGCTACCGGCCCTGTTCGTCCCGGCGGCGCTGCCAGCGCTCCTCGATCCGGTCCATCATGGAGCGCTTCGGCCGCGGCTGGCGGCGGACGGCGCCCGCGGGCTGCTCGCCCGGCTTCGGGGTTTTGCGCCAGCCCGTGACGGCGAGTACGGCACAGCCCAGCATGACGAGGAAACCCACCACGCTGACCCAGATCAGCTGCGCGACCATTCCGGCCATGAGGAGCGCGATACCCACGAGGAAGCCTGCGACCGCCTGGTAGACCCGCCGCCGGGTGTACGTACGCAGCCCGCTTCCCTCAAGCGCCGACGCGAACTTGGGATCTTCGGCGTACAGCGCTCGCTCCATCTGCTCGAGCATGCGCTGCTCGTGCTCCGAGAGCGGCACGGAGTCCTCCTCATCGTGCAGTCGCCGGGGCGACCCGGGGGGTCCCTTCAGGATAGGCAGGGAATCGCCCCCGTGAAACCCGCCCCTCTACGCCAACTGGCCAACCGGAACCGTCATGACGGTCCGGGCTCGCTGAGGCTTCCATTCCCCGGCGGCCGACCCGTCATGCCGGGTGGTGTACCTCGATCATACGGCGCAAACCCCACGATCGGGCGTCTTGTGGCGTACTCCATCCGCTGCCGAGGCCCTGATCAGCGGCGGGTCACGGCAGGGGCTCAGGCCCCTGCGGCACCCCGTGTCTCGCCGAGCACGTGCAGCTGGGTGGCGACGGAGTGGAACGCGGACAGCTCGGCCGCGGCGGCCTCCAGCTTCAGGAGCGCGTCGAGGGCACCGGGCTCGGTGTCCACGAGGACGCCGGGGACGAGGTCGGCGAAGACCCGCACGCCGTGCACGGCGCCGACCTCCAGGCCCGCGCCCTCGACCAGCGCGGTGAGCTGCTCGGCGGTGAACCGGCGGGGCATCGGGTCACCGGTGCCCCAGCGGCCGTCGGGGTCCGTCAGCGCCTGCCGGGCCTCCGTGAAGTGGCCGGCGAGGGCGCGGGCGAGTACGGCGCCGCCGAGGCCCGCGGCGAGCAGGCTGAGGACGCCCTCGGGGCGCAGCGCGGCGACCGCGTTGCGCACGCCCTCGGCCGGGTCGTCGACGTACTCCAGGACGCCATGGCACAGCACGGCGTCGTAACCACCGCGTTCGACCACGTCGAACAGCCCGTGCGCATCGCCCTGGACGCCCCGGACCCGGTCGGCGACGCCGGCCTCGGCGGCCCGGCGCTCCAGCGCGAACAGCGCGTTCGGGCTGGGGTCGACCACGGTCACGCGGTGGCCGAGCCGGGCGACGGGTACGGCGAAGTTGCCGCTGCCGCCGCCGGTGTCCAGGACGTCCAGCGACTCCCGTCCCGTTGCCTTGACCCGGCGGTCGAGGGCGTCCTGGAGGACCTCCCAGACCACGGCGGTACGCAGGGAGGCGCGGGATCGAGGGGTGCCGGAGCGCAGCGACGTCCCCTGGGGGTGGTGGTGGGAGACGGGCGGGCGCATCGGGTCCGACACGGCAGTTGACTCCTCGGCAGGGATGGAAGGCTTCGGGTGACTCCACCCTATTGCCTCCGGTGCCCCGCCCGGCCACCTCCCGGCCGGTGGTCAGCCCGCGTCCGGGAGGTCGCCGCGCGCTCTCGGGCCGGCCGCTTCCCCGGCTTCCTCGGTCTGCCGGCGGGGCTGTGGCAGAACCGGCTGGAGGACGAGCATCCGCTCGACGATGCGCAGGAACATCCCCACGTCCCGGATCAGGTCGTCGGCGTCCCGCCGGCTCGCCGCTCCCTGGATGCCGGCCTCGGCACGGGCGCGACGGGCGGCGCCGGAGGCGAACAGCGCGCTCCACTCGGTCAGTTCGGGGGCTATCTCGGGGAGCACTTCCCAGGCGCTGCGGATCCGGGCGCGGCGGCGCGGGGAGGTCTCGGGGCGGCCCCGGGCGGCGAGCATGGCGGCGGCGGTGCGCAGGGCGGCGAGGTGGGCCGTCGCATACCGCTCGTTCGGTGCTTCCAGGGCGGTGGCCTCCTCCAGTCCGGCGCGGGCCTGGGCGAGCAGGTCGAGGGCGGCGGGCGGGGCCGTGGCCCGGCGGAGCACGGGGTGCACGTCGCTCGCCGGGCCGGTCAGTGAGGGGGCAGGGCCGGTGGCGCGGCGCCGGCGGGCGGCGGCTGCGGACGGGTTGGCCATGACGAACCTCCTGTCGTCTGGGTGACGGCACGCATGCCGTATGTGCCCATCGTGAGGTATGGCACTGACAATCCGTTCTGACCTGCGCCTTTGCCTCGATCGTAGGTTCGGGCGTATTTTTGCACTGACCAGTCAGTTCAAAAATGGCAGGGGGGCTTGTGGACGGCGTGGACGTCAGGGCCGAGGGCCTCGGGCTCAAGGGGCCACGGGGGTGGGCCTTCCGAGGCGTCACCCTCGACGCGGAACCCGGCTCACTCATCGCGATCGAGGGACCGTCCGGCTCCGGCCGCACCTCTCTGCTGCTCGCGCTCACAGGACGGATGAAGCCCACGGAGGGAGTGGCCACCGTCGGCGGATTCAAACTCCCCCGGCACATGGCCGGGCTGCGCCGCGTCAGCGCGGTGGCCAACGTGGCCGGGGTGACGGATCTGGAGCCGGCCCTGACCGTCGGCGAGCACCTGCGCGAACGGGCCCTGCTGCAGAGCCGCTTCGGCGACTCGTTGCGCGACCTGCTGCACCCCCGCGCCCAGCGTGCGCACGAGGCACGGCTGCGCGTCGACGCCGCCCTGGCCGCCGCCGGACTCGACCTCGACACCCTGCCCAAGGGCTCCCGGACGGCCGTCCGGGACCTGGAACGGCCGCAGGAACTGCGCCTGTCCATCGCCCTGGCCCTGCTCGGCCGGCCCGGGCTCCTCGGCGTCGACGACATCGACATGAAGCTCTCGGACACCGAGCGCGCCGAGTTGTGGGACGTTCTGCGGTCCCTCACGCGCGCGGGGACGACGGTGGCCGTCGTCTGCCGCGCCGCTCCCGGAGACTGCGTGATCGCCTCCACCGAGGAGAACGCCCAGGGGAACGCCGACGAGACCGGCGAGAAGAGCGACCCGAAGGAGGACGTCGATGCGCTCGCCTAGGCTGGCCGCCCTCGAACTGAGGCGCTTCGGGCGCGGGAGGCTGCCGCGTGCCGCCCTCGTCGCACTGCTCGTGCTGCCCCTGCTCTACGGCGCCCTGTACCTGTGGTCCTTCTGGGACCCGTACGGCCGTCTGGACCGCATCCCGGTGGCCCTGGTGAACGACGACAAGGGCGCCACGGCGGGCGGGAAGAAGATCACCGCCGGTGACGACATCGTCGACGGGCTGCGCGACAGCCGGACCTTCGCGTGGCACCAGGTGAGCGACGAGGAGGCCCGCAGGGGCGTCGAGGACGGCACGTACTACCTGTCGCTGACCCTGCCGGCCGACCTCAGCCGGCGGATCGCCTCCAGTTCCGGCGACTCCCCCCAGACCGGCGCCCTCCAGGTGCGCACCAACGACGCGAACAACTACATCGTCGGCCAGATCTCACGCAGCGTCTTCCACGAGGTCCGCTCGGCCGCCTCCACCAAGACCTCGCGCACCTTCCTGGACAAGATCTTCGTCTCCTTCTCCGACATCCACGACAAGACCGTCACGGCCGCCGAGGGCGCCGACAAGCTGAACACCGGCATCGGGAAGGCGGAGAAGGGCTCCAGGGACCTCGCCGACGGGCTGAAGGACGCCAAGGCCGGCAGCGGCAAGCTGGCCACGGGCCTGACGAAGCTGAACACGGGCGCCGGCGACCTCCAGAACGGTTCCCGGCAGGTCGCCGACGGCACGAAGGCGCTCGCCGACAAGGTCAACGGCGTCTACGCCAAGGCCGGCCCGTTCCTGAAGGACAACGAGAAGACCATCGGGGACACCGCGCGGCTGGTCTCCGACTCGGCCAAGACCGTCAAGGGCAATCTCGACGTCCTGGTCAAGCACGCCCCGGGCGCCGCGCGGCTCGCCCACGCGCAGGCCGACCTCCTGGAGGAGATCTACAAGACGCACTGCGAGAACGCGACCCTCCCCGACCCGATCTGCCCGGACCTGAAGCGGGCCAAGACGGCAGCCGCCGGGGTGGCCACCGTCGCCGACGACCTCAACACGCTCGTCGCCGACCAGGACGGCGACCTCAAGACGATGCGGGACAACCTCGGCACCCTGCAGAAGCAGGCGACGGCACTCGAGGAGCGCGCACCGCACCTGTACGAGGACGTCGACGACGCCGTCGCGAAGATCAACGAGCTGAACAACGGTGCACAGAAGGTCGCCGCCGGCGCCAAGAAGCTGCACACCGGCCTCGGTACCGCCCAGACCGGCGCGACCACGCTGGACCAGGGCATCGGCACGGCCTCCTCGGGTGCCCAGACCCTCAACGGCGGCCTGTACAAGCTGTCCGACGGCTCGGACAAGCTCGCCGGCGGACTGCACGACGGCGCCGGGAAGATCCCGGACTACGACAAGAAGGACCGCGACCGGCGCACGGGCGTGATGGCCGACCCGGTCCAGCTGGCCTCCCACGACCTGCACAAGGCACCGAACTACGGCACCGGCTTCGCCCCGTACTTCATCCCGCTGTCGCTGTGGGTGGGCGCGATGGTCGCCTACATGCTGATCCCGCCGCTCAACCGGCGTGCCCTGGCAGCCGGTTCGCCGGCCTGGCGGATCGCGCTCGCGGGCTGGCTGCCGGTGGTCGCGGTGGGCGTGCTCCAGGTGGTGGCCCTGATGGCCGTACTGCACTGGGCGATCGGTCTGCAGATGCTGCGCGCGGCCGGCACGATCGGCTTCCTGTGCCTGGTCACGGCGTGCTTCTCGGCGATCGTGCAGTGGCTGAACGCCCGCTTCGGCGCGGCCGGCCGGATCCTGGTGCTCGCGCTGCTGATGCTCCAGCTGACCTCGGCGGGCGGCACGTACCCGGTGCAGACCAGCCCGCGCTTCTTCAACGCGATCCACCCGTTCCTGCCCATGAGCTACATCGTGGCGGCGCTGCGCCGGCTGATCACGGGCGGCGGGCTCGGCCCGGTGTGGCAGGCGTGCGCCGTGCTCGCCGCGTTCACCGCGGGCGCGCTCGCGCTGACCGCCCTCGCGGCCCGGAGGCGCCAGGTGTGGACGCTGGACCGGCTCCACCCGGAGCTGAGCCTGTGATCGGCAAGCGGTCACCGCACGCGCGCGTACCTGTGAGAATCAGGGCCATGGAAAGCAGCAGCGCCAGGTCCGGCGGCAGCACGCGCCGCGAGGCCACCCGGCAGAAGCTCTACGAGGCGGCCGTCACGCTCATCGCCGAGCAGGGCTTCTCCGCCACCACGGTGGACGAGATCGCAGAGCGGGCCGGGGTCGCGAAAGGGACGGTCTACTACAACTTCGCGAGCAAGTCGGTCCTCTTCGAGGAGCTGCTGCGGCACGGCGTGGGCCTGCTCACCGCCTCGCTGAAGGAGGCGGCGGAGGAGACCGCGCGCTCGGGCGGCAGCAGGGTGGACGCGCTGGACGCGATGGTCCGCGCGGGCCTCGTCTTCATCGACCGCTACCCGGCCTTCACCCAGCTGTACGTGGCCGAGCTGTGGCGCACCAACCGGGCCTGGCAGTCCACGCTGATGGTGGTCCGTCAGGAGGCCGTCGCGGTCGTCGAGGGGGTGCTGCGCGAGGGCGTGGCGGCGGGCGAGTTCAGCGACGAGATCGACGTCCAGCTGACGGCGGCCGCGCTGGTCGGCATGGTCCTGGTGGCCGCGCTGGACTGGAAGTCGTTCCAGCCGGAGCGCTCGCTCGACGACGTCCACGCGGCCCTGTCCCGGCTGCTCCAGGGGCGCGTGAGCGGCAAGGGCTGAGCATACGCGTAAGGCGCCGGTCCGCTTGCCGGACCGGCGCCTTCGCACTCCCCGTACTCCCCCGTACGGTCTTCCCCCAGTGGTCCCCCGGGTGGTCGTCCCCGGGTCCCCCGACTCGCTTCCGCCGACGGATCGGCGGAAGGAGCGGCCAGGTGGCAGGGCACCGTTCCGCCGCCCCGTGTCGGCGGTGCCGGGCCGCGCCCCTTTGCCGTGCCCCCACTCTCCCGTTCACACCGGCCGCCGCCCATCCGCGCGCGTACTCATCTCGCGACCTGAGTACGGATACTCAGGTGCCCGTACGCGACCCCACGCCCGCGGGCCGGATTGTCAGTGGCGGTCGCTAAAGTCGCAGGCATGGCACGGATTGCGGTGATCGGCGCCGGGATGGGCGCGATGGCGGCCGCTGCCCGGCTGGCCGTCGCGGGCCACCGGGTGGCGGTGTACGAACGGACGGAGACGTACGGCGGCGCGGTGCGCCGGTTCGAGCGGGACGGGTTCGCCTTCGACACCGGCCCGGGACTGCTGACACTGCCGGCCGTGTACCGCGATCTGTTCGTCAAGACCGGCAAGGAGCCGCTGGAGGACCGGGTCGAGCTGGTCCAGGTCGACCCCTCCGCCCGGCATGTCTTCGCGGACGGCACCGAGGTGTCGCTGCCGAACGCCTCGCGCGCGGGCGTGGTCGCGGCCCTGGACGAGGCCCTGGGTGCGGGGGCGGGCGAGCGCTGGGGCGCGTTCCTGGGGCGGGCCCGGGAGGCCTGGGACCGCACGCGCCGGCCCCTGCTGGAGGAGCCGCTGTGGCCCAACTGGCAGGTGCTGGCCGAGAAGGAGCCGTATCCGGCCGTCCCGCACCGGCGCCTGCTGCGCACCCGGTCCGCGCGCACGCTGTCCGAGATCGGCTCCCTCGAACTGCGTGACGAGCGCCTGGCGGCTCTGCTGGAGAGTTCCGCACTCGCCTACGGCCTCGATCCGCGGACCGCCCCGGCGAGCGCGGCCGTGCTGCCCTACATGGAGCACGCCTTCGGCACCTGGTATGTGCGCGGCGGCATCCGGGAGTTGGCGCGCGCGGTGTACGAGCGGTGCGTGCAGCGGCGGGTCGAGTTCGTCTTCGGCGCGGAGGTCGTACGGATCCTGGAGAAGGACGGCCGTGCGGCGGGCGTGGAGTTGAGGGACAGGACAGTGGCCGAGGCGGACTTCGTGGTCGCCGGTGTCGCCCCGGACGTCCTCGGCCGGTTCGTCACGGGCACGGCCCGGCGCGGTGACCGCGAGGTCGCGCCACAGCGCGGGATGCCGAGCCGGCTCACGGTGCTGCTGGCGCTGCGCGGCGAGCGGCCGCCCGGTGCGGCCCACCGGACCGTGGTGCATGCGGAAGACCCGCAGACCGAGCGGGAGCTGCTGTTCGGCGGCTCGGGCGGGATGGCGGCACGCCCGACCGTCACGGTGCTGCGGCCCGACGACGAGGCGCTGGTACCGGACGCCGCCCATGAGTCGGTCGTCCTGTCCTCGGTGGTCCCCGCCCTGCCCCGGGAGGAGGGCCGGACCGGGCGGGCGGTCTTCGACCACCACGCCGAGGCCATGATCGAGGCGGCCGGGCGGGCCGTACCCGGACTGCGGGACCGCATCCTCTGGAAGGAGGTGCGCACCCCCGCGGCCGTCGAGGAGGCCACGGGCGCGGCGGGCGGCGCGATTCCGGCCCCGGCGCTCGCGGCCGGCGCCGGACGTCTGCTGCACCCGGGCAACAGCACCGGGCTGGCCGGCCTCTTCGCCGTCGGCGGCTGGTCGCACCCCGGTGGTGGCCTGCCGCACGCGGGCATGTCCGGCGCGCTGGTGGCGGGGCTGATCGTGGAGGGGCCGGAGTTCCGCGGCTCCCAGTGAGCGGGCCCGCCCGGGGCGCTCGGGCTTCAGAAACGGTACTGCTCGTCGTATCCGGCACCGGGCTGCGGCTGCTGCGGGTGTCCCTGGCCCTGGTACGGGTAGGGCTGCTCCTGCGGGAGTTCGCCGCCGTAGGTCTCGTCGGTGCGCTGCTGCGGTACCCACACCCCGCCCGCCGGGGTCTCGCCGTAGCCGCCGCCGGCGTACGGGTCCTGGGTGTAGCCCTGCTGGCCGTACTGCCCGGAGTAGCCGGTGTCGTACGCGCCGCCGCCGTAGGGCTGGCTTCCGATGTACGGGTCGGAGTAGTTGGCGTAGGCCTGCTGGCCACCGGGGTCGTAGCCGTAGCCCTGCTGGCCGTAGCCCGAGTAGTCGTAGGCGTAGCCCTGCTCGGTGCCCTGGGCCTGGGTGGCGCCCGCGTAGGCGGTGTCGCCGTAGACGCCGTAGGAGCCGGTGTCCTCGGGCAGGGGCTGCGGCTCGTAGACGGCGGTGGTCTCGGCGGCGGAGGGGTCCCCGGGACGGGCCGCCGGGGTGAAGACGTCGTCGCGGTCGTAGTCGTCGTAGTCGCCGTGGCCCTGCGGGTGGACGGCCTGGCCAAGGTCCCGGTCGTCGTCCGGACCGCCGGTCTCCAGGTCGGGGGCCTCGGACTCCGGGGCGTGCCGGTCCGCCTTGCCGCGGCGGCGCTTGCTGGTGCCGCCGGTCTCCGCGTCGGGGCGCTTGACCGCCCAGCCCGCGGCGAAGCCGCGGCGGAACGAGAGCGTGACATAGGTCTGCCCGATCGCGAAGGCGATCGCGCCGACGCCGATCACGATCACGGACGGCATCAGCACACCGACCACGACACCGAGGAAGCCGGCGAACGCGAGCAGCCGCCAGCGCAGACGCGCCTTGTACTGCAGCAGCACCTCGCCCAGCAACCACAGTGCGACGATGCCGAACGCGATGTAGAGGACCGTCCAGCCCATGTACGCCCCTCTCCCAGTGACCGCTACGCAGTGTGTCGTACCGCGGTGCGGCGGGTCTAGGCCTGCGGGGGGTGGTGCAGGCCCAGGTTCTCGTAGATTTCCAGCGTCGCCGTGGAGTTGTTGAGCGTGATGAAGTGCAGTCCGGGCACTCCCTCGGCGAGCAGCCGAGCGCAGAACTCCGTGGCGAAGTCGATACCGATGGAGCGTACCGCCGCCGGATCGTCCTTCGCTGTGAGGATCCGCTCTTTCAGGGCGTCCGGGAAGACGGCGTTGCTGAGCTTGGGCAACCGTTCCAGCATCTTCACGCTGGTGACCGGCAGAACTTCCGGGATCACCGGGGTGTCACAGCCCGCGGCCTCCACACGGTCGCGCAGCCTCAGATACGACTCCGGCTGGAAGAACATCTGTGTGATGGCGTAGTCGGCGCCCGCACGGCACTTGTCCACGAAGTGGGCGACGTCGGTGTCCCAGTCCATGGAGCGAGGGTGCATCTCGGGGAACGCGGCGACGCCCACGCAGAAGTCGCCCGACTCCTTGATGAGCCGGACGAGCTCGGCGGCATAGGTCAGGCCCCGCGGGTGCGGGACCCACTGGCCCATCGGGTCGCCGGGCGGGTCGCCGCGCACGGCGAGCATGTTGCGGATCCCCGCGTCCGCGTACTGGCCGATGATGTTGCGCAGCTCGGCGATGGAGTGGTCGACCGCGGTGAGGTGGGCGACGGGGGTGAGCGTGGTGTCGGCGACGATCTGCTGGGTCTCCTTGACCGTGCCGGCGCGGGTGGAACCGCCGGCGCCGTAGGTCACGGAGACGAAGTCGGGCGCGACCGCCTCGACCCGCCGGAGCGCGCTCCACAGGTTCCGCTCGCCCTTGGGGGTCTTCGGTGCCGAGAACTCGAACGAGTACGTCGTCTTGCCGGTGGCGAGGATGTCGCGCACGGTGCGTGCGCGATCAGTCCTGGTGGATGCGGTTCCGAGGGCCATACGGGCAGGTTAGCCAGGGGTGGGCGGTCCCCCAACCGAATGCCGGAAATTTGCCCGAATTGTCGTTCTCCTGTCCACCCCTTGGACAGGAATGTGGACAGGCCGGTGGACAGGCCGGTGGACACGAAGAGGGACGGGAGGCGGGCGGCGGGCGCCGCTAGGCCTGCCGCAGCCGCTTCGCGAACTCCGCGGCGGCCGCTCCCGGATCGTCGGCCTCGGTGATCGCGCGCACGACGACCACCCGCCGGGCGCCCGCGTCCAGCACCTGGTCGAGGGTGGACAGGTCGATGCCGCCGATCGCGAACCAGGGGCGGTCGGTGCCCAGGCCGGCGGTGTACCGGACCAGGTCGAGGCCCGGGGCGTGGCGGCCGGGCTTGGTGGGGGTGGGCCAGCAGGGGCCGGTGCAGAAGTAGTCCACGCCGTCCTGCGCGGCGGCCGCGGCGGCCTCGGACTCGGCGTGCGTGGAGCGGCCGATCAGCACCTCCTCGCCGAGGACGGCGCGGGCCGCGGGGACCGGCAGGTCGCCCTGGCCGAGGTGCAGCACGTCGGCGCGGGCCGCGTGGGCGACGTCCGCGCGGTCGTTCACCGCGAGGAGCTTGCCGTGCCGGGCGCAGGCGTCCGCGAAGACCTGCAGGTGTTCCAGTTCCTCGGCGGCCTCCAGGCCCTTGTCGCGCAGCTGGACGATGTCGACACCGCCGGCCAGGACCGCGTCCAGGAACGCGGGCAGGTCCCCCTGGCGCTTGCGCGCGTCCGTGCAGAGGTACAGACGGGCGTCGGCGAGCGCGGCGCGTGCGGTGTCGGACATGCGTGGTCCCCCTGAAGGGTGTGTGGGCGGCCGGCGCGGCCGGCGTACGGGGCACGACGGCCCCCGTACGCCACCGCGCGTGCTGCGGGTCGGCTCAGACGGCGAGCGCCTGGGCCCGGCGCTTCACCTCCGTGCCGCGATTCTCGCTCAGGGCCTGCGCGGGGGTGCCGGGCAGGGTCGGGTCGGGGGTGAAGAGCCACTCGATCATCTCTTCGACCGTGAAGCCGTCGTCCCGCAGGAGCGTCAGGGTTCCGGACAGGCCCTTGACGACCTTGTCCCCGTCGATGAAGGCGGCGGGGACGTGCAGCGCGCGGTTCTCACCTCGGCGTACGGCGATGAGCTGGCCCTCCTTGACCAGCTGCCGCACGCGCGTCACCTCGACGCCGAGCTGTTCGGCGATGTCGGGGAGGGTGAGCCAGGCGGGGACGAGAGCATCAATCTTTGCGTCAATCTCGGTCACGGCACCAAGGGTAGGCGCTCCGCCGGTTCGCTCGCGATGTCGAGTGCCGGGATGTGTCGTCGGTCGGTGCGGCGCCGTCGTGGCTGGTCGCGCACTTCCTCGCGCCCCCTAGGGAGCCGCGGTCGCGTCCTTCAAGGGGCGCGCCGGGTCTGCCAGGGCCTCCGCGTCCATGCTCCGGCCCGCCTCGATCAGCCTCCGCCCCTGGGCCAGGTCGCGCGGGCGGCCGACGGCCAGCAGAGCTACAAGGCGGTCCCCGCGCAGCCAGCACACCGACCAGGCGGGGCCCTGCGGGTCGCCGCGCCAGACCATGCGGTCGGCGCCGGCGTGGTGGCCTGCGTACTGCACGAAGCGGCCGAACTGCTCGGACCAGAAGTACGGGACCGGGTCGTAGACCGCCGGGGTCTCGCCGAGGATGTTGGCGGCGACCGTGCGCGGGCCCTGCAGGGCGTTGTCCCAGTGGTGGACGAGCAGCCGTTCGCCGTAGCGGGCGGAGGGGAAGGACGCGCAGTCGCCGACGGCGTACACGTCCTCGACCGAGGTGCGCAGACGGTCGTCGGCGAGGACGTCCCCGTGCGGGCCCAGCTCGATGCCGGAGCCGGCCAGCCAGGCGGTGGCGGGGCGGGCGCCGATGCCGACGACGACGGCGCCCGCGGGCAGCCGGGTGCCGTCGGTGAGGACGACCGCGCCGGGCTCGACGCGCTCCACGCGCGCGTGCGTGCGGAGGTCGGCGCCGGCGTCGGCGTACCAGGCGGCCATCGGGGCGGCGACCTCGGCGGGCAGGGCGCCGGCGAGCGGGCGGCCGGCGGCCTCCACGACGGTCACCGCGCAGCCGGCCTCCCGGGCGGCCGTGGCGAACTCGGCACCGATCCAGCCGGCGCCGACGACCACGATCTCGTGCTGCCGGGCGAGCACCGGCCGCAGCCGTTCGGCGTCGTCCAGGGTGCGCAGCAGATGCACGCCCGGCACGCCCTCGGTGCCGGGCAGGGTGATCGGTTCGGCGCCGGCGGCGAGGACCAGGACGTCGTAGGGCACCGGGCCCGCCTCGGTGTCCAGCTCGTGCGCGGCGGGGCGCACGCCCAGTACCTCGCAGCCGAGCCGCAGCTCGACGCCGAGCGACTCGAAGTCCACGTCGAAGGCGGAGTCCTCGGCCTTGCCGAGCAGGACGGCCTTGGACAGCGGCGGCCGGTCGTACGGCTGGTGGGGTTCGGCGCCGATGAGGGTGACGGTGCCCTTGAAGCCCTGTTCACGCAGGGCGACCGCGGTCTGCACCCCGGCCATGCCGGCGCCGACGACGACCACGCGCCGCCCCTGTGACGTGCCCTCTTGTGCTGTCTGCTCGCTCACCCGATCACCATAGACAGTGACGGAGCGTCAGTCAGCGGGCGTGCTCGGTGACCTGTTCCACAACACTGGTGCCGGAGCCCGGCCGGGACTCCCACTCCCAGGTCTCCTCCAGCCGCACCCGCCCGTCCGGCAGCTCGACGACCGTGGACACACAGTGCCCGGAGGCGGTCGTCCCGTCGGTCCTCAGCTGGACGTAGCGGAAGTCCAGCCGGTCGCCCTCCCGGGTGCCGACCAGATGGCCGCGTACGACATCGCCGCCCGCGTACTCGGCCCAGATCTCGCCGTCCTTCTCGTGGTAGGCGAACCGGGTGTGGGTGCCCACCTGACCTGGGGCTTGGTCCGCCACGGGGGCGAGGATCAGTCCGTCGAGCGACTGGGGCACGGTCAGGGGCTCCCTTACGAGTGACGAGCGCGGCGGGCTAGGGTGGCCACCGTACAAGCACTCGCGGGAGCCCGGACGCACCGGGCTGAGAGGGAGGCTGGCGGCCTCCGACCGTACGAACCTGATCCGGGTCATGCCGGCGAAGGGAGGGGCTGGACGCCCATGTCGTCACGTACGTCCGATACGTCCGATGTCCTCGTCATCGGGGGCGGCATCATCGGCCTGGTCACGGCCTGGCGCGCGGCGCAGCGCGGGCTCGCCACGGCCGTGGTGGACCCCGAGCCCGGCGGCGGGGCCGCGCGCGTCGCGGCGGGGATGCTGGCCGCGGTCACGGAACTGCACTACGGCGAGGAGAGGTTGCTCGCCCTGAACCTGGAATCGGCCCGCCGCTACCCGGACTTCGCGGCCGAGCTGACCGAGCTGACCGGCCACGACCTCGGCTATCGCCGCTGCGGCACCCTCGCGGTCGCGCTCGACGCCGACGACCGCGCCCACCTGCGTGAACTCCACGCCCTGCAGCAGCGCTCGGGCCTGGACTCGGAGTGGCTGTCCGGGCGGGAGTGCCGGCGCCTGGAACCGATGCTGGCGCCCGGGGTGCGCGGCGGGCTGCGGGTCGACGGCGACCACCAGATCGACCCGCGCCGGCTGGCGGCGGCCCTGGTGACCGCGTGCGAGCGGACCGGGGTGGTGTTCCACCGGGCGTGGGCCGAGCGGCTGGACGTCGTACGGGACCGGGCCGCCGGGGTCACCACGGCGGACGGCACCGGGCTGCGCGCCGGCCAGGTCGTCCTCGCGGCCGGGAGCATGAGCGGACGGCTCGCGGGCGTGCCCGAGGCGCTGCTGCCGCCGGTGCGGCCGGTGAAGGGGCAGGTGCTGCGGCTGACGGTGCCGCGCCGGTACGCGCCGTTCCTCAGCCGCACCGTACGGGCCGTCGTCCGCGGCAGCCATGTCTATCTGGTGCCCCGAGAGAACGGCGAACTGGTCGTCGGCGCCACCAGCGAGGAGCTGGGCTGGGACACGACCGTCACCGCGGGCGGGGTGTACGAGCTGCTGCGCGACGCCCATGAGCTGGTGCCGGGCATCACCGAACTGCCGCTCACCGAGACCCTGGCCGGGCTGCGCCCCGGCTCCCCCGACAACGCGCCGCTGCTCGGCCCGTCCGGGCTCGACGGGCTGCTGCTGGCCACCGGGCACTACCGCAACGGGGTGCTGCTCACGCCGGTCACCGGCGATGTGCTGGCCCAGCTGCTGACCGAGGGCCGACTGCCGGAAACGGCCCGTCCGTTCACGCCGCGGCGCTTCGGCGCCGCCGTCCTCATGGAGCAGCCCGCATGAGCATCTCCGTCACCCTTTCCATCTCCGTCAACGGGGAGCGCCGGGAGATCGTCCCGGGTACCGCCCTCGACACCGTCGTACGGTCCCTGGTCCCGGCGCCCTCCGGGGTGGCCGCCGCCGTCAACGAGACCGTCGTCCCGCGCGCGCAGTGGGCGGCCACGGCGCTGGCCGAGGGCGACCGGGTCGAAGTCCTCACCGCGGTCCAGGGGGGCTGAGCCATGGCCGACGATCCTCTGGTTCTCGGGGGTACGACCTTCTCCTCCCGGCTGATCATGGGTACGGGCGGAGCGCCCAGCCTGGAGGTGCTGGAGCGGGCCCTGGTCGCCTCCGGTACGGAGCTGACGACGGTCGCCATGCGGCGGGTGGACCCGTCCGTGCACGGCTCGGTGCTGTCGGTGCTGGAGAAGCTGGGCATCCGGGTCCTGCCGAACACGGCGGGCTGTTTCACCGCGGGCGAGGCCGTGCTGACCGCGCGGCTGGCACGGGAGGCGCTGGGCACGGACCTGGTCAAGCTGGAGGTCATCGCCGACGAGCGGACGCTGCTGCCGGATCCGGTGGAGCTGCTGGAGGCGGCCGAGACGCTGGTCGACGACGGGTTCACGGTGCTGCCGTACACCAATGACGATCCGGTGCTGGCGCGGAAGCTGGAGGACGTCGGGTGTGCGGCGGTGATGCCGCTGGGGTCGCCGATCGGGTCCGGCCTCGGGATCCGCAACCCCCACAACTTCCAGCTGATCGTCGAGCACGCGCGTGTGCCGGTGATCCTGGACGCGGGGGCCGGGACGGCATCGGACGCCGCGCTGGCCATGGAGCTGGGGTGTGCCGGGGTGATGCTGGCCTCCGCGGTGACGCGGGCGCAGGAGCCGGAGCTGATGGCGACCGCGATGCGGCACGCGGTGGAGGGGGGCCGGCTGGCCCGGCTGGCCGGGCGGATCCCGCGCAGGCACTTCGCGGAGGCCTCCTCCCCGACGGAGGGGCGCGCCCACCTGGATCCCGAACGTCCGGCCTTCTGATCGCGGCCGAGTCACAGCTGTGCTGCATTCCGTCCCCGGAACAACACGGCGTGCGGCACCGCCGGCCGGCCCTCGTAGACTCCCCTGCGTGGATACGACCCTTCAGGACCCCCTCGTCGGGCAGGTGCTCGACGGCCGTTATCGCGTCGACGCACGGATCGCGGTCGGCGGGATGGCCACGGTCTACCGGGCCCTGGACACCCGCCTGGACCGCGTTCTCGCGCTGAAGGTGATGCACCCGACGCTCGCGTCCGACGGATCGTTCGTGGAGCGGTTCATCCGGGAGGCGAAGTCCGTCGCGCGGCTGGCGCACCCGAACGTGGTGCAGGTCTTCGACCAGGGGACCGACGGGTCGTACGTGTACCTGGCGATGGAGTACGTCGCCGGCTGCACCCTGCGGGACGTGCTGCGCGAGCGGGGCGCGCTGCAGCCGCGGGCGGCGCTGGACATCCTGGAGCCGGTGCTGGCCGCGCTGGGTGCCGCGCACCGGGCCGGGTTCGTGCACCGGGACATGAAGCCCGAGAACGTGCTGATAGGGGACGACGGCCGGGTCAAGGTCGCCGACTTCGGGCTGGTGCGGTCCGTGGACACGGTGACCAGCACGACCGGCGCCGTCCTCGGGACCGTGTCGTATCTCGCACCCGAGCAGATCGAGCAGGGCACCGCCGATCCCCGGGTCGACGTCTACGCCTGCGGTGTCGTGCTCTACGAGATGCTGACCGGCGCGAAGCCGCACTCCGGGGACTCCCCCGCGCAGGTGCTCTACCAGCACATCCACGAGGACGTGCCGCCGCCCTCGGCTCTGGTGCCGGGTCTGCCGTACGAGCTGGACGAGCTGGTCGCGTCGGCGACCGCCCGCACCCCGGACCTCCGGCCGTACGACGCCGTGGCGCTGCTGGCGCAGCTGCGCGAGGCGCGCGGGGGGCTGAGCGACGGGCAGCTGGACGCGGTGCCGCCGCAGGCGCTCACCGCGGAGCACGACAACGCCGAGGACCGCACGAGCGTGATCCCGCGCGCGCTGACGTCCCCCACGCTCGGCTCCGCTCGCGCGGGGGGACCCCCCTCGCGCCCGCTGTCCGTGAACGAGGACGGGCCCGCGGTCCGGCACACCAGCCGGCTGCAGGCACCGCCGGCACGCCCCCGGCGGTCGAGGCGCCTGGTACTGACGATCGTCGCCGCCGTGCTGGCGGTGTTCGGCGTGGGCGCCGGGGTCTGGTACATCAACTCCGGCCAGTTCACGAAGGTCCCGCCGCTGCTGTCGAAGACCGAGGCGCAGGCGCGGCACCGGCTGGAGGCGGCCGGGCTCGAGGTCGGGCAGGTCAAGCGCGCGTACGACGACACGGTCCAGCGCGGCACGGTCATAGGCACCGACCCGGCGCCCGGCGCCCGGATCCGCGACCACGACGCGGTGACGCTGACCGTCTCCCTCGGCCCGGAGACGGTCAACGTGCCGGACGTCTCGGGCCGCCCGCTGGCCGAGGCGCGGACGCGGCTGAAGGCGGACGGGCTGGAGCCGGGCATGGTCACCCGGGAGTTCAGCGAGGACGTCGCCAAGGGCTCCGTGATCGCCACGACCCCGAAGGCGGGCACCAAGCGGCACGCCGGCTCGGCGATCGCGCTGACCGTCAGCAAGGGCAGCCCGATCGACGTGCCGGACGTCACCGGGGACGACGTGGACGAGGCCAAGCAGGAACTGACGGACGCCGGGCTGAAGGTCGTGATCGCCCCGGTGCAGGTCAACTCCGACGTCGACAAGGGCAAGGTGGCCCGGCAGAGCCCGGGTGACGGCGGTCAGGCCGCCGAGGGCGACACGGTGACGCTGACCCTGTCCAAGGGTCCGCAGATGATCGAGGTGCCGGACGTGACCGGTGACAGCGTGGACGACGCCCACAAGGCGCTGGAGGGTGCCGGCTTCAAGGTGGACGAGGACCGCGGACTGCTCGGACTGTTCGGCGACACCGTGAAGAAGCAGTCGGTGGAGGGCGGCAGCACGGCGCCCAAGGGGTCGACCATCACGATCACCATCCGGTGACCGGGGGTCACCGGGGACCGTGGTCCGGCGGCCGGGGCGGGCATGACACCCTGAACGGGTGAGTCCCGTTCAGCCCGCGTCCTTCCCCTCGCCGCCTGCCCGCAACCCCGTCGGCGGTCATGTCCCCGTGGCCGGTGGCCTGCACTCCGTGGGGCTGTCGTACGCCCGTGAGCTGCGGGCGGAGACCGTGCAGGTGTTCGTGGCCAATCCGCGCGGCTGGGCCACGCCCGCCGGGAACCCGCGGCAGGACGAGGCGTTCCGGCAGGAGTGCGCCGAGCGGTCGGTCCCGGCGTACGTGCACGCCCCGTACCTGATCAACTTCGGCTCGCACACCGAGGCGACTGTGGAGCGGTCGGTGGAGTCGCTCAGGCACTCGCTGCGGCGCGGGCGGGAGATCGGTGCGCTGGGTGTGGTCGTGCACACCGGGAGCGCGACCGGCGGGCGGGCCCGGGACGTGGCCCTGAAGCAGGTGCGCGAGCACATGCTGCCGCTGCTGGACGAGCTGACCCACGACGACGATCCGTTCCTGCTGCTGGAGTCGACCGCCGGACAGGGCGCCTCGCTGTGCTCCCGCACCTGGGACTTCGGCCCGTACTTCGAGGCGCTGGACGCCCATCCGAAGCTCGGCGTGTGCCTGGACACCTGCCACGTCTTCGCCGCCGGGCACGACCTGACCGGTCCGAGCGGCATGCACCGGACGCTCGACCTGCTGGTCGACACCGTCGGCGCGGGCCGGCTGAAGCTGATCCACGCGAACGACTCCAAGGACGTCGTCGGCGCGCACAAGGACCGGCACGAGAACATCGGTGCCGGTCACATCGGCGAGGATCCCTTCCGCGCCCTGATGACCCATCCGGCGACCGCGGGCGTCCCGCTGGTCATCGAGACGCCGGGCGGCAGGGAGGGGCACGCGGCGGACGTGGAGCGGCTGAAGAGGCTCAGGGACGGCTGAGACCGGTCACAGTTCCGGGCCCTCGCCCGGTTGCTCCTGGTAGGAGTAGCGCTGTTCCTTCCAGGGGTCGCCGATGTTGTGGTAGCCGCGTTCCTCCCAGAAGCCGCGGCGGTCGGCGGTCATGTACTCCACGCCGCGGACCCACTTGGGGCCCTTCCAGGCGTACAGGTGGGGCACGATCAGCCGGACCGGGAATCCGTGTTCGGCGGTGAGGAGCTCGCCGTCCTTGTGGGTGGCGAAGATGGTGCGGTCGGAGGTGAAGTCCGACAGGCGCAGGTTCGAGCTGAAGCCGTACTCCGCCCACACCATCACGTGGGTGACGCCGGGTGCCGGCGGGGCGAGCTCGAGGATGGTGCGGGCGGGGATGCCGCCCCACTCCGCGCCGGTCATGCTGAACTTCGTCACGCAGTGCAGATCGGCCACCACGGTGGTGTACGGCAGGGCCGTGAACTCCTCGTGGTTCCAGACGTGCTTGTCGCCGTCGGCGGTGGCGCCGAAGACCCGGAACTCCCAGCGCTCGGGCCGGAACTTCGGGACGGGCCCGTAGTGCGTGACCGGCCAGCCGCGCTGGAGCCGCTGACCCGGCGGAAGCTCGGACCCTGCCGCAGCTCCAGACTCGCGCTCCACCGGATGACCCATGTATCCATCCTGACAGACCTCGGGCAGTGCCCTTGACCACCCGTCCAGGAATCGGACAAGCAGCATCAACTCAGGACTTACTTACTAAGTACGCACTTACTGGACGATCTTCGTTGCCGGTGCAATCATGCCGCCGCACCCTCTCCCGTAACCCGTGTGGAAGGAGCCGCTGCGATGCAGGGCGACCCCGAGGTCATCGAGTTCCTCAACGAGCAGCTCACCGGCGAGCTGACCGCGATCAACCAGTACTTCCTGCACGCGAAGATGCAGGAGAACTTCGGCTGGTACAAGCTCGCCAAGTACACGCGGCACGAGTCGTTCGACGAGATGAAGCACGCGGAGGTGCTCACCGACCGGATCCTGTTCCTGGAGGGGCTGCCCAACTACCAGCGGCTCTTCCACGTCCGCGTCGGGCAGACGGTGCGGGAGATGTTCGAGGCCGACCGGCAGATCGAGGTCGAGGCGATCGACCGGCTCAAGCGGGGTGTCAAGGTGATGCGTGAGAAGGGGGACATCACGTCCGCCAACATCTTCGAGGACATCCTCGCCGACGAGGAGCACCACATCGACTACCTCGACACCCAGCTGGAACTGCTGGAGAAGCTCGGTGAGGCGCTCTATCTCTCCCAGCTGATCGAGCAGCCGGAGAGCAGCTGAGCCCTAGCTAGGCCGCCTCGGGGATGTCGGCGGGCGTGCCCGCGGGGATCTCCGTCAGCACCGGCCTGCCCTGGTCGGCCAGTTCGCGGCGCGGGCAGGCGCCCCGGCCCAGGAGGGCCTGGATCCGGCGGACGCACGAGCCGCAGTCCGTGCCCGCCTTGCAGGCGGAGGCTATCTGGCGGGGGGTGCAGGCACCGTCCTGCGCGTGCTGCTTGACCTGCGCCTCGGTGACACCGAAGCAGCTGCAGACGTACACGCGGATTCACCTCCCGACGGGATCGCTCTGTGTACTGCCATCCCGTTTCCCGGTGAGGCAAACCTAACCTTACCCATCCCCCGGCATCCGCAAAAGAGGAAGGGGCGCGGATCGCGTGTGATCCGCGCCCCTTCGGACGCCTACTGGTCCCGGTACATCTCCGCGACCAGGAACGCCAGGTCCAGGGACTGGCTGCGGTTCAGCCGCGGGTCGCAGGCCGTCTCGTAGCGCTGGTGCAGGTCGTCGACGAAGATCTCGTCCCCGCCGCCCACACACTCGGTGACGTCGTCGCCGGTGAGCTCCACATGGATGCCGCCCGGGTGGGTGCCGAGCCCCTTGTGGACCTCGAAGAAGCCCTTGACCTCGTCGAGCACGTCGTCGAAGCGGCGGGTCTTGTGCCCGGAGGCCGCCTCGAAGGTGTTGCCGTGCATCGGGTCGGTCACCCAGGCCACCGTCGCGCCGGACGCCGTGACCTTCTCCACCAGCTCGGGGAGCTTGTCGCGGATCTTGTCGGCGCCCATCCGGACGATGAAGGTGAGCCGGCCCGGCTCCCGCTCGGGGTCGAGGCGGTCGATGTACCGCAGCGCCTCCTCGGCCGTCGTGGTCGGGCCGAGCTTGATGCCGATCGGGTTGCGGATCTTCGAGGCGAACTCGATGTGCGCGCCGTCCAGCTGCCGGGTGCGCTCACCGATCCACACCATGTGTCCGGAGACGTCGTACAGCTGGCCGGTGCGCGAGTCGACCCGGGTCAGGGCGGACTCGTAGTCCAGCAGCAGCGCCTCGTGCGAGGAGAAGAACTCGACGGTCTTGAACTCCTCCGGCTCGGCGCCGCAGGCCCGCATGAAGTTCAGCGCGTTGTCGATCTCCCGCGCGAGCTGCTCGTAGCGCTGGCCCGACGGGGAGGTCTTCACGAAGTCCTGGTTCCAGGCGTGCACCTGGTGCAGGTCCGCGTAACCGCCGGTGGTGAAGGCGCGCACCAGGTTCAGCGTGGAGGCGGACGCGTGGTACATCCGCTTCAGGCGCTCGGGGTCCGGGACGCGGGCGGCCTCGGTGAAGTCGAAGCCGTTGACGGAGTCGCCGCGGTAGGTCGGCAGTGTCACGCCGTCGCGGGTCTCGGTCGGCTTGGAGCGGGGCTTGGAGTACTGCCCGGCGATACGGCCGACCTTCACCACCGGCACGGAGGCCGCGTAGGTGAGGACGGCACCCATCTGGAGCAGCGTCTTGAGCTTGTTGCGGATGTGGTCGGCGGACACCGCGTCGAAGGCCTCGGCGCAGTCGCCGCCCTGGAGGAGGAACGCCTCTCCCTTGGCGACAGCCGCCATCCGGGCGCGCAGCTGGTCGCACTCGCCCGCGAAGACGAGCGGCGGATACGACTCGAGGTCCGCGATCACTGCGCGCAGAGCCTCGGGGTCGGGGTACTCGGGCTGCTGCGCCGCGGGCAGGTTTCGCCAGGTGTTGCCAGCGCTCGGGCTGGTTGCGTTCACGGTCACGTTCTCCACATTACGGGGTCACCGCACGCGTACATCCCGCGGGCTCAACAGGTGAGACGCACGGGTCCGCCGCGCGGCCTGCGCACGGCGGACCCGTCCCGGGCGTCGGCACCGGCCGTCAGTGCAGGTTCTGCACCGCCGGGTCGGTGAAACCGACGGCGAAGACCGCGCGCAGGGGGAGGTTGTCCGTCCCCTTGTAGTTCCAGCACACGTCGCTGTCGTCCGTGGCGGCCTTGAACTCGGGGTGCGCCGCTCGCAGGTCGCTGCCCGCGCAGAAGCCCTCGGTCAGCCCCCACACCTCGTCGACCTGGTCGGCGTCGAGCTTCGGCCAGTAGCTCAGGGCCTGGGGCGGGCCCGCCGCCCAGTTCCCGCCGGCCGCGCAGGGCGTCGTGGCGCGGGTGTCGCCCACCCAGGTGTGCGAGTACACCCCGGGCGCGGTGCCGCACCCCTTGTGGAAGCCGAAGTTCAGCACACCCTGGCTGTCGGTCCAGGTCATACCGCCCTGCAGGCCCCGGTAGCGGGAGGCGGCGTAGGCGTCCTGGATCACGGTTTTGCCGCCGGACATGTTGAGCAGGCCGGGGTAGGAGGAGGAGCTGGTCGGGTTCAGCTGGTAGCGCACCACCCGGGCGCCGTCGACATAGCCCTGCCACTCACCGGCGACCAGCTTGAACGGGCCGCCGCCGGTCTTGTCCAGCGAGAGCCAGGAGAAGCACAGCTGCTCGGGGTCGATGGTGTTGCCCGAGCAGTCGGACGGCGTGCCGGCCTGCTTGTAGTAGTGGACCTCCGGCAGGACGTACGGGTAGCCGCAGGCGCTGGACCGGCCGGCCCCGTCGATCCCGTAGGTGCCCACGCCGGAGCCGTAGGTGTCGACCTTGGCGAGCTTGTTGATGTCGAAGACCCGGATGCCGTTCGCGGTGTCCGTGACGTAGATGTAGTTCGCGTACCAGACGATGCCGCCGCCGTGGCCGGTCACGAACTTGAAGTTGTTGCCCGAGTCGGTGGGCTCGGCGAGCAGGACGTGGCGGTACTTGCCGGTGTCCCGGTCGAGGAAGGTCATCTTGAGCAGGTTGTTGGTCGTGCAGCCCGCGGAGTCCTCGTTGCTGAGGGTCCGGTAGTGCCAGGAGACCGCCACGACGTGCTTGCCCTGGATGGCGCCGTCACCGCCGTCGGCGGTGCCCGTGCTGCTCAGGCCCTGCGGCCACCAGTGCGGGGTGGTGTCGTCGCCGTGGGCGTTCGACCAGCACCAGGCCTTCTTGGTGCCCACCGGGGGCAGCGCCTTGGTCTCGGTGCCGGCGCAGGAGCGCATCGAGCGCAGGTTCAGCCAGCTGTCCGTCGCACCGGAGGAGTTCTTCGTGTAGTCGGTGGTGACGACGTCCGTGAGGTCGGCGTGGCTGGTGAGGCGGTTGTTGTAGAGATTGTTCGCGGCCGACACATAGCTGGTGTCGGTCAGCTTGAACTGGTCGGCGCCGAGCGAGAGCTTCGTCATCGTCGGCGCATCCACCGCCGAGGCGGGCTGGGCGGTGAGGCCGGTCAACAGCGCCGCCGTGGCCGCCATCCAGGCCAGCAGCCTGGAACCCCGTATGAATCCCATGCGTACCTTCCGTAAATGCGAATGGGACATGTCAAGTACGAAGATCGTAGCCTCCCCCGGCTTCCGGACGATCCCCTCCGGCATGGGGTAGGGTGCCGGGCATGTTCGCGCATTCGACCCGCACCTGGTGGTGGACCGCTCATCCGGCGGCCCACTGATCGCGCGTACACCAGACTTCGCGAAGGCCGCCCGAGGGGCGGCCTTCGGTGTGTCCGGGGTCGTTCCTCACCGACATCGACGGAAGAGGAACCATGGACCTGGCACAGCTCCTGCACGACGACCGCCCCTTCGCCCTGCTCCGCCGCCGCACCCCCGGCCGCGACGAACACCCGGTGGAGGTCCTGCTCGGCCCGGTGACCAGCCGCGACCGGCTCGCCGACCTGCCCGGTGAGGGCCTCGCCCTGATCCCGTTCCGGCAGATCCGCGAGCGCGGCTTCGACGTCCGCGACGACGGCACCCCCCTGCTGGTGCTGACTCCCGAGGAGTCGTACGAGATCCCCCTCGACGTGGCGCTGTCCCGGCTCCCGGCGCACGAGGTGCGCGTCGAGGGCGGCGGCTTCGACGTCGGCGACGAGGCGTACGGCGAGATCGTCGCCCGGGTGCTGGACGAGGAGATCGGCCGGGGCGAGGGCGCGAACTTCGTGATCCGGCGCACGTACCAGGGTGAGATCCCCGGGTTCGGCCGGGCCGACGCGCTCGCGCTGTTCCGGCGGCTGCTGGAGGGCGAGCGCGGCGCCTACTGGACCTTCGTCGTGCACACCGGGGACCGCACGCTGGTCGGGGCCAGCCCCGAGGTGCACGTGCGGATGTCGGGCGGAACCGTCGTCATGAACCCGATCAGCGGGACCTACCGCTATCCCGCCGAGGGGCCGACGCCGGAGCACCTGCTCGCCTTCCTCGCCGACGGCAAGGAGATCGAGGAGCTGTCGATGGTCGTCGACGAGGAGCTGAAGATGATGTGCACCGTCGGCGACATGGGCGGGGTCGTCGTCGGGCCGCGTCTGAAGGAGATGGCCCATCTCGCGCACACCGAGTACGAGTTGCGCGGGAAGTCCTCCCTGGACGTGCGGGAGGTGCTGAAGGAGACCATGTTCGCGGCGACGGTGACCGGGTCCCCGGTGCAGAACGCGTGCCGGGTCATCGAGCGGCACGAGGTCGGCGGCCGGGGCTACTACGCGGGAGCGCTGGCCCTGCTCGGCCGGGACCGCGGGGGTGCGCAGACCCTGGACTCCCCGATCCTGATCCGCACCGCCGACATCTCCGCCGAGGGACGTCTGCGCGTGCCGGTCGGCGCCACGCTGGTGCGCGGCTCGGACCCGGCGGGCGAGGTCGCGGAGACGCACGCGAAGGCGGCGGGCGTGCTGGCGGCCCTCGGGGTACGGCCGCCCCGGCCGCGCACGGAGCGGGACCGGCCCCGGCTGGCCGACGACCCGCGGGTGCGGGCGGCCCTGGACGGGCGGCGGGCCTCGCTCGCGCCCTTCTGGCTGCGGATGCAGGAACCGGCGCGGGAGCTCACCGGCCACGCCCTCGTCGTCGACGGCGAGGACACCTTCACGGCGATGCTCGCGCACGTGCTGCGGTCGAGCGGACTGGACGTCACCGTCCGGCGGTACGACGAGCCGGGGCTGCGGGCGGCGGTGCTCGCGCACGAGGGGCCGGTGGTGCTCGGACCCGGTCCCGGGGACCCCTGCGACGGGGCCGACCCGAAGATGCGCTTCCTGCGCGAGCTGGCCGCCACGGTGATCCGCGGTCACCGGCACGGCGTCCTCGGGGTCTGCCTCGGCCACGAACTGATCGCGGCCGAGCTGGGGCTGGACGTCGTCCGAAAGGAAGTCGCCCACCAGGGGGCGCAGACCACGATCGACCTGTTCGGGCGGCCGGAGACGGTCGGCTTCTACAACAGCTTCGTCGCCCGCTGCGACGAGGAGGCGGCCCGGGAACTGGCCGCGCACGGCGTGGAGGTGAGCCGGGCGGCGAACGGTGAGGTGCACGCGCTGCGCGGCCACGGGTTCGCGGGGGTGCAGTTCCACCCCGAGTCGGTCCTGACGCTGAACGGGGCAACGGTCGTACGGGAACTGGTCGGTCAGCTGCGCCGTACGACCGTGTAGCCGTCCCGGGGCTGCCGTCAGCCGAAGAACACCCCGACCTCCTCGTACAGCTTCGGGTCCACGGTCTTCAGCTTGGCCGTGGCCTCGGCGAGGGGGACGCGGACGATGTCGGTGGCCCGCAGGGCGACCATGGTGCCGAAGTCGCCGTCGCGGACGCAGTCGATGGCGTGCAGACCGAAGCGGGTGGCCAGCCAGCGGTCGAACGCGCTGGGCGTGCCGCCGCGCTGGATGTGACCGAGGACGGTGGTGCGGGCCTCCTTGCCGGTGCGCTTCTCGATCTCCTTCGCCAGCCATTCGCCGACGCCGGACAGGCGGACGTGCCCGAAGGAGTCCAGTGACTCGTCCTTGAGGACCGCGTCCCCGTCCTTCGGCATCGCGCCTTCCGCGACGACCACGATCGGCGCGTACGACGCCTTGAACCGGGAGGTGATCCAGGCGCACACCTGGTCGAGGTCGAAGCGCTGCTCGGGGATGAGGATGACGTTGGCACCGCCGGCCAGGCCGGAGTGGAGGGCGATCCAGCCGGCGTGACGGCCCATCACCTCGCAGACCAGCACGCGCATGTGGGACTCGGCGGTGGTGTGCAGCCGGTCGATGGCCTCCGTGGCGATACCGACCGCGGTGTCGAAGCCGAAGGTGTAGTCGGTGGCGGACAGGTCGTTGTCGATCGTCTTGGGTACGCCGACGCACGGCACGCCGTACTCGCCGGACAGGCGCGCGGCGACCCCGAGGGTGTCCTCGCCGCCGATCGTGATCAGGGCGTCGATCTCCTGCTTGGCCAGGTTGTCCTTGATGCGGCGGATGCCGTTCTCCGCCTTGAGGGGGTTGGTGCGCGAGGAGCCGAGGACGGTGCCGCCGCGGGGCAGGATGCCGCGCACCGCGGGGATGTCGAGGCGCACGCTGTCGCCTTCGAGA
The DNA here is from genome assembly GCF_053598395.1 of Streptomyces sp. NPDC001135. NCBI lineage: Bacteria > Bacillati > Actinomycetota > Actinomycetes > Kitasatosporales > Streptomycetaceae > Streptomyces > Streptomyces sp. NPDC001135. Next base: position 210,164 of record NZ_JBSFKD010000008.1, read on the forward strand.
GGTCCGCGCCAGCCGTCCCGGAAGCCGACGAAGTCATAGCCGTACTCCTGCACGCCCTTGCGGACGATGGCCCGGATGACGGCGTTGAGCCCGGGGCAGTCGCCGCCTCCGGTCAGTACTCCGACCCGCATGGAAATGTCCCTTCGCCACGGTTCCCTGACACAGAGTCACGTTAGTGGTGATACGCGTCACATCGGGAGAGGCGGGAAGGGTGATTCCGGTGCGCTAGTCGTCGTCCAGGCCGCGCTCTATGGCGTACCGCACCAGCTCGACCCTGTTGTGCAGCTGGAGCTTGCCGAGGGTGTTCTGCACATGGTTCTGGACCGTGCGGTGGGAGATGACGAGGCGTTCGGCGATCTGCTTGTAGCTCAGGCCCTTGGCGACCAGCCGCAGCACCTCCGTCTCCCGGTCCGTCAGCCGGGGCGCGCCGGGCTCGTCGGTGTCGGGGGCGGGTACGGGCTCGGCGGCCAGCCGGCGGTACTCGCCGAGGACCAGTCCGGCCAGGCCCGGCGTGAACACGGGATCGCCGACGGCGGTACGGCGCACGGCGTCCAGCAGTTCCTCGGTGGAGGCCGACTTCAGCAGGTAGCCGGTCGCGCCGGACTTCACGGCCTCCAGGACGTCGGCGTGCTCACCGCTCGCCGAGAGGACCAGGACGCGCAACTCCGGGTTGTGGCCGACCAGTTCCTTGCACACCTGGACGCCGGGCTTGGCGGGCAGGTTGAGGTCCAGCACGAGGACGTCGGGGGCGGCGGCCCTGGCGCGGCGGACCGCCTGCTCGCCGTCGCCCGCGGTGGCGACCACCTCGAAGCCGGACTCGGTGAGGTCCCGGGCGACCGCGTCGCGCCACATGGGGTGGTCGTCCACCACCATGACCTTGATCGGGTCCCGCTGCTCGCTCATCGCCGCTCCGCCTTCTTCCCCCGCGCCCGTGCGGCGCCCTTCGGTACCTTCAGTTCCACTTCCGTGCCCTGCCCGGGGACGGAGACGAGTTCGGCACTGCCGCCCAGGTCGCGCAGCCGCCCGCGGATCGACTGGGCCACGCCGAGCCGGCCCTCCCCCTCGGCCTGGGCGAGCCGGCCCTCGGGGATGCCGGGGCCGTCGTCCCGGACGGTCACGACGATCTCGTCCGGCTCGTCCTCGACCAGGATCCAGGCCCGGGCCCCGGCCCCGGCGTGCTCGCGTACGTTGTCCAGGGCGGCGCCGACCGCGGCGGCCAGCTGCCGCGCGGCCGGCCGGGGCAGCTCGACCGGCGCACCGGGCTCGGCCAGGCTCACCCGGGCGCCCGCGTACGGCGCCAGCAGGGAGCGCAGATCGAGCGGGCCGTCGTCGTCGGGCTCCTCCACCGCGCGGACGAAGGCTCCCGCCGAGGCGTCCTCCGACACCCGCGAGACCGGTACCAGACCGCCGGAGACCAGCGTGCGCAGGGCCACCTCCTGCTCCCCCGCGAGCCGTCCCAGCTCGGCCGCCTCGCCGCCGATCACCGCGCCGCGCCGCTGCACCATCGCCAGCACCTGGAGCACCCCGTCGTGGATGTCCCGGGCCAGCCGCTCCCGCTCCCGGGTCGCGGCCTCGATCTCCAGCGCGCGGGCGAGGGTGCGCTCCGAGGCGCGGGCGACCTCCACGACGTAGCCGATGGCGATCGAGGCCACCCAGACCAGGATCACGTTGTGCACGGTGTCCCGGGCGGGGGTGCCCCGCTCGACCAGGTTCACGGCGGCCACGGCCGTGGAGGCGGCGGCCGCCCAGCGCCAGCCGCCCTTGAGGGCGAAGGCCAGCACCGAGCCGGCGGTCCATATCGACGGCAGCGTGGGGCCGCCGCCCATGATCCGCTCATGGTTGTCGGCGAGCGGTGTGAGCAGGATGCCGACGAGGGCGACGGTCAGGTCGGCGGCCAGGAAACGCCTGGTGCAGCTCGCCGCGTTGCGCACCCAGGGAAGGGTGGCGAGGGTCCACACGAACAGGACGGCGAAGTAGGCGACGGCGACCCAGGGGCGGGCGAAACGGGAGTACGCGGTGGCGCACAGGCCGATGGCGTACAGCATGGTCAGCACGCGGTAGCCGGTGAGCGCGCGCCACAGCGGCAGCTCGACCGACATCCTCATGACACGTTCGCGCTTGGGCATGTCCCCCGGCCCCCCGATACCCCCGGCTCCCCTGTTCCCCGCCTACCCCTGCGCCTTCTTCCCGGCTTCCTTCTCCTGGGCGTCCCTGGCCTTCTCCGCTTCCTTGGCCGCCTTCGCCACCTCCGCGATCTGCCGCTTGGCCGCCGTCGCGTACATGTCGACGTACTCCTGGCCGGAGAGCTTCATGATCTCGTACATGACCTCGTCGGTCAGGGCGCGCAGGACGAAGCGGTCGTGCTCCATGCCGTGGTAGCGGCTGAAGTCCAGCGGCTTGCCGATGCGGATGCCGGGCCGCATCAGCTTCGGCATCACCTTGCCGGGCGGCTGGATCTTCTCGGTGTCGATCATCGCCACCGGGATGACCGGCGCGCCGGTGGCGAGCGCCACGCGCGCGAGGCCGCCGGGCTTGCCCCGGTAGAGCCGGCCGTCGGGCGAGCGGGTGCCCTCCGGGTAGATACCGAACAGCTCGCCGCGTTCCAGCACCTCTATGCCGCTCTTGATCGCGGCCTCACCGGCGCCGCGCGCCCCGGAGCGGTCCACCGGGAGCTGTCCGACGCCCTTGAAGAAGGCCGCCGTCAGCCTGCCCTTGACGCCCGGGGTGGTGAAGTACTCGGCCTTCGCGATGAAGGTGACCTTGCGGTCGAGGACCGCGGGCAGGAAGAAGGAGTCCGAGAACGACAGGTGATTGCTCGCCAGGATGGCGGCGCCCTCGGCCGGTACGTTCTCCAGGCCTTCCACCCAGGGCCTGAAGGCGACCTTCAGCGGCCCTCCGATGGCGACCTTCATCGTCCCGTACAACACCCGTGTGCCTCCCGTTTCCGTCGAACAGACCTTAACCCGGAGGACCGTCAATGGACCCGACGACCCTGGTCGGTGTCAGTGCGGTCGCGTACGGTGAACCCCATCCGCGGGTTGTCCCACGCCTCCGCCCGCCACCGGTGGGGGCCCTTCCAGGAACAGGAGCGTCGAAGGTGCCGGTCCTCCCCGGAGCCGAGCCGTACCGCCACGAGGGCGGGGAGGTGGGGGTCCTCCTCTGCCACGGCTTCACCGGCTCGCCCCAGTCGCTGCGCCCCTGGGCGGAGCACCACGCGGCGCACGGCCTGACCGTGTCGCTGCCGCTGCTGCCCGGCCATGGCACCCGCTGGGAGGACATGCAGGTCACCGGCTGGCAGGACTGGTACGCGGAGGTGGACCGCGAGCTGCGCGTCCTCGCCGAGCGCTGCTCCCGGGTGTTCGTCGCGGGCCTGTCGATGGGCGGCGCCCTGGCACTCAGGCTCGCGGCCCGGCACGGCGAGCGGGTGCGGGGCGTCGTCCTCGTCAACCCGGCGAACAAGGTGCACGGCCTGTCGGCGTACGCCCTTCCGGTGGCGCGGCATCTCGTGCGGACGACGAAGGGCATCGCCAGCGACATCGCGAAGGCGGGCGCGGCCGAGCTGGGCTACGACCGGGTACCGCTACACGCGGCGCACTCGCTGCGGGTGTTCCTGCGCCGGCTGGACGGCGAGCTGCCCCAGGTCACCCAGCCGGTGCTGCTGCTGCGCAGCGCCCAGGACCATGTCGTCCCGGCGGCCGACTCGGCCCGGGTGCTGAGCCGGGTGTCGTCCACGGACGTGACGCAGACCGTGCTGGAACACAGCTACCACGTGGCGACGTTGGACGAGGATGCGGACCGGGTCTTCGAGGAGAGCCTCGCCTTCATCGGCCGGCTCGCACCCAGTCTCGGCGAGGAAGGGACGGCCAGAGTTGGCTGAGCACGAGTCCGGTCGCGAGGACCGCGAGGGCCACGAGCCGGACGAGCAGAAGGTGCCCTTCGACGAGGACGCCGCCTGGCGTGCCATCGTCGCCGGGTACGGCGAGGAGCCGCCGGATCCGCCGGGCGCCAGGCCCTTCAAGGCGGTGGAGGACCTGGCACTGCCGGAGCCGGACGACACCGGGAGCGACACCGACAAGGCGCCGGTCCGGCCGCTGGGCAGCTCGGTCTCCTTCGCGCCCGGCGTCGGCCCGCGCGACTACACGGTTCCGGAGCCCTCCGAGGACGACTTCGACGAGGACGACGAGGGGCACTTCGTCCCGCCGGAGCCGCCGCCGCTGCCGGCCGCCGACACCACGGCGAAGTTCGCCTGGCTGGGTGTCGTCGGCGGGCCGGTCCTGCTTCTGCTGGCGGTGCTGTTCGGCTGGGAGATGACCTGGTGGCTGACGACCCTCGGCATCGGCGGCTTTCTCGGCGGCTTCGCCACGCTGGTGATGCGGATGCGCACGGACGACGAGGAGGACGACGATCCGGGGAGGGGCGCCGTGGTCTGAACCCTGTACAAGTTCACTTTGTACAAGTTCCTTGGGGCTCACCTATCGTGAGCCCATGCCGCGCGACACGCTCACCCCGGAACAGATCGTCCGGACCGCCGTGGAGCTTCTGGACGACGAGGGCCTCGAAGGCCTGAACATGCGCAGCCTCGGCCACCGGCTGGGGGCCGCGGCGACCGCCGTCTACTGGCATGTGAAGAACAAGGACGACCTCGTGCTGCTCGCCGCCGACCGGGTGTGGCACGAGGTCGAGCTGCCGGCGCTCGACGCGGCGGACTGGCGGGACGCCGCCACGGCGATGGCCGACCGGCTGCACGCCATGCTCCTGCGGCATCCGTGGCTGGTGCAGGCGATCGGCTCCCATCTGCTCTACGGCACCGGCAAGGCCCGCTACGACGACCATCTCCTCGGCGTCTTCGAGACCGCCGGTTTCTCGGCACGGGAGGCGGACCGGGCGGCGGGAGCGGTGGTGACGTACGTGCTCGGGAACGCGCTGGGGGCGTCGGCGACGGCGTCCTTGTCACGCAAGCTGCGGCGGGCCGGCGAGGACGCCGAGGGGCGGTTCGAGGGGAGGCTGGCCGAGGCGGCGAAGGCGGCGGAGGGGTTTCCTCGGCTGCGGGCGCGGCTCGACACGAGAGCGGCAACGGCCACGGGGTACGCCGACGCGCCGAACGGGACCTACGCGGCCGGGTTGCGGGCGCTGCTGGAGGGGCTGCGACCGGACGGGGCGGACGCGGTGCGCGGTACCGCCTGAACGCGTTGTGGGCGCTGCCCGCGGGCTACGGCGGCGATGAGCGCCCCGAAGGGGCGCGGGGAACTGCGCGACCAGCCCCCACGCGCCCGCAGCCGCGTACGGCGAGTCAGGACCGGGTGAAGAGGCGTCCCCCCAGATCGACGCCCGTCACCGTGCCGTCGGTCGCGCGGGAGAAGAAACCCCGCTGCCCCTTCAGGCCGCCCTCGACGACGAGGTACTCGTCCCTCGGCAGGAAGCCGATCTCCGCCGCCGGGTGGTCCGGCGGCATCTCCGCGTCCGACGCCGCGCGGATCTCCGGCTTGATGCCCACGGCCAGCGTGAGCCGGCCGGCCTCCACGGCGATGTCGAGGTTCATGGCGTCGATCTCGTACCGCCCGGCGACCTCCCGCGCCCGCTCCTCGTCGTACGGCAGCGGCTCGGGCTCCCGCTCGACCACACCGAGGAAGAGCTCCAGGGCCCGCTTCAGCACCGCCTGGTTGAACTGGTAGCCGTCCGGATCGGCGTTGGACAGCGAGACGACGGCGAAGTCCCGTTCCGGGACCAGGAGCAGCTCGGCGAACTGCCCGTTGCCCGAGCCTCCGTGACCGACCGTGCGCACGCCGTCCACGTCCCGCAGGAACCAGCAGATGCCGAAGGCGTCGCCGAGCGTGCTGCCCCGCAGCTCCACGGTCGGTTCCTGCATACGGCGCAGCGTCTCGGCGGTCAGCGGCCCCTCTGTGCCGCCCAGCTGGAACCGTGCCCAGCGCAGCAGGTCGCTCGTCGAGGAGACGACGCCGCCGCCGGGGTTGTTGCCGCGCAGTCCGGCCCGCCGGGACTTCCAGGGACGGGCGAGGGTGAGGGTGCCGTCCTCGGCGCGCTGGTGGCCCACGGCGAAGCGCCGGACCACGACGTCGTCCAGGTCGAAGACGGTGTCGGTCAGACCCAGCGGCCGCAGGACCAGTTCGTCCAGCGCCTTCTCGAAGGTGAGGCCGGTGACGTTCTCGATCACGCGGCCGAGCAGGTTGTACCCGGCCTGGCTGTAGGAGGCACGGGCGCCGGGCGGCGCGATCAGCGGCAGCCGGTCCAGCTGCCCGACGAACGCGGCGAGCGAGCCGTCGCCCTCGTCGGCGTCGATCAGGTTCCAGTCCAGGCCCGCCGTGTGGTTGAGCAGGTTCAGCACGGTGATCCGGGCGGAAGTGTCCTCGTCGGCGAGGCGCAGGTCGGGGACGTACCGGCGGACCGGCGCGTCGAGGTCCACCGTGCCCTGCTCGACCAGGCGCATCAGCGCGGTCGCCGTGAAGCTCTTGCTCACCGAGGCGAGGTGGAAGAGGGTGTGCTCGTCGATCGGCAGGGGGTGTTCCACGTTCGTCACCCCGTGCGTGACGTGGATTTCCTCGCCGCCCGCCAGTACCGCGACGGCGGCCCCCGGCACCCCGTACTCCTTCGCCGCCGCCTCGATGAACGCGGCCCACCGCTCTCGCTCGCCGGACATCCGTCCCCCTTCCGGTCCTGCACTTGAACTAAGTACAGGAAGGACTGTAGGCGGACTGAGGCCGACCCACAAGACCCTTCTTGCACTTAGTTCAAGCGGAGGCTCACGCTGCGGGGTCACGCCACCGGTACACGAAGTGCCGCCAGGACCGGCAGGTGGTCCGTGGCCGCCTTCAGATCGGCCCCGGTGACGCCCGGCTGGTCCAGCGGGACCCCGCAGCCCAGCACCTCGATGCCCTCCGTCACGAACACCGCGTCGATACGCTCGGGCGGTTCGCTGTGCGGCCAGGTCTCCTCGCCGCCCCAGGGGGCCACGGCCCGGCAGTCCCGCAGGCTCGCGGAGACCAGCCGGAAGGCGGGGCCGCCGGGGCCTTCGTTGAGGTCCCCGCCGACGACGGCGTGTTCCACGCCCAGGTCGGCGAGACGCTCCAGGAGCAGGCCGGCCTGCTCGTACCGCTCCTTGTCGTCCAGGCTCAGATGACAGCTGATCACGCCCAGCCTGGCCCCGCCGAAGCGGATCACCGCCACGGCGAGGCCACGCCGGTGCAGTCCGGGGGTCAGGGGCAGCAGGATGTCCTCCGCCCGCTCCACGGTGGCCCGGAGCGAGCAGAGGATCGCCGGGCCGGCCGCGGTGGCCCCGCCGGTGAGGATCACCTGACCGGTGGCCGCGGCGAGGCGGGCGAGCTTCTTGTGCCAGCGGAAGAAGCGGGGGGCTTCCTGGATCAGGACGAGGTCCGGGGCGCAGGCGGTGATCACTCTCGCGAGGGCGCGGGTGTCGTCGCGCATCGAGCGGATGTTGTAGCTCAGCACGCGGATGACCGGTGAACCATCCGGCTCCGTGCGGGAGTTGGGGAGCAAGGGGGTTGCCATGCCGTCAATGTACGACGCGCTCGGCGTGGGGGCGCCCAACAACTCGGGGCGCGGGTTCGTGTGCGACCGCCGGTTGTGGACGGCTGGTCGCGCAGTTCCCCGCGCCCCTGAGGTCGGCGCAGTGCCCGCTCCTGAAAAGCGGACGTCACATGATCGGGTCGGGCTCCCGGGCCAGGTCCGCCGCGCCCACCAGGCCCGCCTTGTTGCCGAGCTGGGCCGCGATCACGTCCGCCACCGGGCGCCAGTTGCCACCGACCAGCCAGCGCTTGTAGGACTTGCGGATCGGGTCGAGGACCAGCTCGCCCTCGTCGGAGAGGCCGCCGCCGACGATGAACGCCGACGGGTCGAACAGGGAGGCCAGGTCGGCGAGGCCGGCGCCGGCCCAGCGGGCCAGCTCGCGGTAGGAGTCGACGGCGACCGGGTCGCCCTGGCGGGCGGCCATGGAGATGTGCTTGCCCTCGATGCCGTCGGGGGTGCCGTCGCCGAGGCCGAGCAGGATCTCGGCGTGCTCGGGGGTGGCGTTGGCGCGCTGCTTGGCGTAGCGGACCAGGGCGCGGCCGGAGGCGTACTGCTCCCAGCAGCCCTGCGAGCCGCAGCCGCACAGCAGGCCGTCCGGAACCATCCGGATGTGCCCGAACTCCGCGGCCACGCCGAAGTGGCCGCGGCGCAGCTTGTTGCCGATGATGATGCCGCCGCCGAGGCCGGTGCCGAGCGTGATGCAGATGACGTTGCGGTGGCCCTTGCCGGCGCCGAACTTGTACTCGCCCCAGGCGGCGGCGTTGGCGTCGTTCTCGACCACGACCGGGAGGCCCACGCGGGCCTCGACCTTCTCCTTCAGCGGCTCCTGGCGCCAGTCGATGTTCGGCGCGAAGTACACCGTCGAGCGCTGCCGGTTCACGTAACCGGCCGCACCGATGCCCACGCCGACGATCTCGTGCCCGGCGCGCGCGCCCTCCACCGCCGAGGCGATGGCGTCCACGATGGCCTCGGGCGTGGTGGGGGTCGGCACCTTGAAGGTCGAGAGGATGTTGCCTTCCTCGTCGACCACGCCGGCCGCGATCTTGGTGCCGCCGATGTCGACGCCGATGGTGAGTCCCATGAATCCCTCAGTTTCGGTCGAGCCCCGCTACGGCCAACCGTACCCGAGGCCCTGCCGTGCAAGGGCTTCAGTCCAGGTCGATGCGTTCCCCTGGGCCGGTGCCCTCGCCCCGGTCGCGCCGGCCGTCCGGCCCCTCGCGGGTGAGGTCGTCGGCCGTGCGGGCGGTCCAGCGGCGCTCCTGGGCCTGGACGGCGGAGCGGTAGGCGGCGAGCAGTTCGCCGCCGGCCGCGGCCAGGTGGTCGAAGACGTCCGGGTTGCGGTCTATGACGGGCTCGACGGCGGCCTTGGCCTGCTGGACGACCTGGCGCACCACCTGCTGGGCCGCCGGTCCGGCAAGGCTGCCGAGGAGCGGTGACGAGAGGCCGGACAGCTTGTCGGCCACCGTGTCCACGAGTTTCTTCAGTTCCTCGGCGGCCGAGCCCGGCTCCGGGCCGTAGTCGGCGCGGCGGCGGGCCTTCTCGGCGGCGAGGTCCTCGGCGCAGGCCGTGGCCCAGGCGTCGGCGTCGGTCGCCCGGCCCTGCTCCTCGGACGAGTCGGATGCGGGACGCTCTTCGCTCATGGCGGACTCCTGACTACGGTTCGCCTTTACGACGTTACCCGAACGGCCGCATCCGGTTCACCGTCCGCCGGCGGGCCACAGCTCGGGGTCCGGGGCGAAGCGGATGCGCAGCTCGCCGTCGCGCAGGGCGGCGCCCGCGACGGTGCAGCGGCGCAGGGCGGAGGGCAGGGGGACGAGCCGGCGGAAGGGGCCGGCGGTGATGACGAGTTCGTCGCCGCGCCGGATCAGGTCCAGTTCGTCGCGTATGGCGCCGGGCAGCGGGATGTGCCAGACCAGCACGCCGTCCTCGGCGATCCGGTCGGCGACGGGCCACTCGGCCGGGGCGGGCGACGGGTTGACGGCGGGCAGGGCGAGGGCGGTCAGGTCGTCGGTGCCGCGCGGGTCGCGGCCGAGGTGGGGGACGCGGTGGACGTCGTACGGCTCCTCCTGCCAGTCGGCGAGGGTCTTGCGCTGCTGGGCGAGGAGGGAGGAGAACCAGCTGTCGCCGGTGGCCTCGGGAAGGACGCGGTTGGCGATCAGGGACTCGGTGCGCAGGGCGCGCAGGGCGAGGCCCAGGCGGGCGGCGCGTACGGCGTCGGCGCCGGCCGGGCCGGGTTCGGCGACCAGGCGTACGGCGGTGTTCCGGTCGGTGAGGACGGCCTCGACGGCGGCGAGTTCGAGGTCCCAGCGGGCCGCGGTCTCGTACAGCCAGTCGGCGGGCATGGGGACACCGGCCAGCCGGCCGAGGACCGGGCGCAGGGCACGGGCGGCCTGCCGCTCGGGCGGGAGCAGACGGCGCAGGTAGCGGCGCAGCTCCTCGGGGAGGGCGAACAGGGCGAGGGCCTGCGGCAGGGGCGGGAGGTCGACGACGAGGAGGTCGTAGCGCTCGCACAGGGCGGCGTCCCGGAGCGCACGCAGGAAGGACAGTTCCTCGGCACCGGGCAGCGGGGTGACCTCCTCGGCGTCCAGCCGGGCGGCGCCGAGCAGGTCGAGGACGTTCGCGGCGCGGGTCTGGAAGGCGGTGAGGTCCTGGCGGAAGCGTTCGGCGGCGTCCGGGCGCCAGGTGGTGAGGTTCGGTGCGGCTTCGGCGGGGGCCGGTCCTGTCGCGGAACCCAGTGCCGCGCCCAGGGTGTCGGTGGTGTCGGCACTGAGGAGGAGGGTGGGGGTGCCCTCGCGGGCGGCGGCGAGCGCGGTGGCGGCGGCGACCGTGGTACGACCGCTGCCGCCGGGGCCCGTGATCAGGATGGTGCGCATGAGGGTGGAGGGTACCTTCGTGCGCGAGGGGTAAACCGGGTGACTACTTCTCCCCGGACTCGACCCTCTTCTTCAGGCCCGCCAGGGCGCGGTCGATGATGACCTTCTCCGCCTTGCGCTTGATCATGCCGAGCATGGGGATCTTGACGTCGACCGTCAGGAGGTAGGTGACCTCGGTGGCGCCGGGACCGCTGGGCTTGAGGAGGTACGAGCCGTCCAGGGAGCGCAGCATCTGGGACTTGACCAGGGTCCAGGAGACCTCGTTGTCGCCGGTCCAGGTGTAGGCCAGCGTCTGGTCGTCCTTGATCGCCCCCGCGTCCATGACGAGGCGTACCTGCTCGGCGCGGCCCTGGTCGTCGGTCTTGAGGACCTCCGCCTCCTTCACCTCACCCGTCCAGTCCGGGTAGCGGGCGAAGTCGGCGATCACCCCCATGACGTCGGCCGGTGCCGCCTCGATCGTGATGCTCGAGCTGGTGTGTTCCGCCATCGCCGTGGCTCCTCCAGATGCGGGCCGGTACAGAGGTCGTCGTGCGCACGTGTGTGCAGCGTGAAGGCTACCGCGCCACCGACCTGCCGCCTTCATCCCGTGTCCCGCCGATGGCCGGCCATGGCCTGCCGACGCCCCTCGATGGCTCGTTGATCACCATTCGAGCGCCCAGGGGCGGCCCGTTCCGGCGAAGTGGCCCACGTTCACGCACTCCGTCGCGCCGATCCGCATCCGGCGCGCGAGCGGCTGGTGGACATGGCCGAAGAGCGAGTAGCGGGGTCTCGTGCGGCGGATCGCGGCCAGCAGGGCGCGGCTGCCGCGTTCGAAGCGGCGGGCGACGGTGTCGTAGACCAGTTCGGGCACCTCCGGCGGAATGTGGGTGCACAGGACGTCGACCTCGCCGACCGCCTCGATCTTCGCGGCGTACTCCTCGTCACTGATCTCGTACGGCGTCCGCATGGGTGTCCGCAGGCCGCCGCCGACGAAGCCGAAGGTCCAGCCGCCGATCTCGACCCGCTGGCCGTCGAGGACGGTGGTGCCGGGCCGGGCGTACTCCCGCCACAAGGGCGGCATGTCGACGTTGCCGTACGTGGCGTACGTCGGGGTGGGGAACGCGGCGAACATCTCGGCGTACTGCTTGCGTACCGCTCTCTCGATGGCCGTGGCGCGGTCGGTGCCGATCCCGCCCCACAGCCGGGCGCCGAACTCGCGGGCCTCCTCGAAACGGCGGGCGGTGCGCAGTTCGACGATGCGGTCGGCGTTCTCCTTGCCGAACAGGTCGGGGAAGATGCCGCGCGAGTGGTCGGCGTAGTCAAGGAAGAGCACGAGGTCGCCCAGGCAGATCAGGGCGTCGGCACCCTCGCCCGCCCGGGCCAGGTCACGGGCGTTGCCGTGCACGTCACTGACCACGTGGACGCGCGTCCTTCGGTTGCCGGAGGGTGTGGATGCCATGGTGATCAAGCGTAGGCCTGTGGGATGGGCGTGAACAGTGTCGGTCCCGCCTGCGGTTACTCGCCGGTCGGTTCGGCCGTGGACTACTGTGCGCGAAGGAACGCCAACATGTGTGACGCAGCGAACATCTCGCCGGAACCTCCTGTCGGTAACGCCATACCGGCGGGTAACGTCCGGGCCGTCCAGTCGTGCTCTGGATTTCAACAGCTGGATTCCCGAGCACTTGCCCGAGCCTTGGACCGCACCGTCGCATCACACAGTGTCGTGGCGCCGGCGCCCTATGAGGAGCAGCAGTCTTGCGCGAGTTCAGCCTTCCGGCTTTGTACGAGGTCCCTGCGGACGGCAATCTGACCGACATCGTCCGCAGAAACGCCGCGCAGCATCCGGACGTCGCCGTCATCGCCCGCAAGGTGGCCGGCGCCTGGCAGGACGTGACGGCCCGGGAGTTCCTGGCCGAGGTGCGCACCGCCGCCAAGGGCCTCATCGCCGCCGGGGTGCAGCCGGGCGACCGGGTGGGTCTGATGTCCCGCACCCGTTACGAGTGGACGCTCCTGGACTTCGCGATCTGGAGCGCGGGCGCGATCACGGTGCCGGTGTACGAGACCAGCTCGCCGGAGCAGGTGCAGTGGATCCTGTCCGACTCGGGCGCGACCGCGTGCGTGGTGGAACTGGACAACCACGCGGCGGCCGTGGAGTCGGTGCGGGAGTCGCTGCCCGCGCTGAAGCACGTCTGGCAGATCGAGGCCGGGGGCCTGGAGGAGCTGGGCCGGCTCGGGCAGGACGTGTCGGACGAGACGGTCGAGGAGCGCAGCTCACTCGCCAGGGCCGACGACCCGGCGACCATCGTCTACACGAGCGGGACGACCGGCCGCCCCAAGGGATGTGTCCTCACCCACCGCAGCTTCTTCGCCGAGTGCGGCAACATCGTGGAGCGGCTGCGCCCCCTGTTCCGCACCGGCGAGTGTTCGGTCCTGCTCTTCCTGCCGCTCGCGCACGTCTTCGGCCGGCTGGTGCAGATCGCCCCGATGATGGCGCCGATCAAGCTGGGCTGCGTCCCGGACATCAAGCACCTCACCGACGAGCTGGCCGCCTTCCGGCCGACGCTGGTCCTCGGGGTGCCGCGCGTCTTCGAGAAGGTGTACAACTCGGCGCGCGCGAAGGCGCAGGCGGACGGCAAGGGCGCGATCTTCGACAAGGCGGCGGACACCGCGATCGCCTACAGCAAGGCGCTGGACAGCGCCTCCGGCCCGTCGTTCGGCCTGAGGGTCAAGCACAAGGTCTTCGACAGGCTGGTCTACAGCAAGCTGCGCGCCGTCCTCGGCGGCCGGGGCGAGTACGCCATCTCCGGCGGTGCCCCGCTCGGCGAGCGGCTCGGTCACTTCTTCCGGGGCATCGGCTTCACGGTGCTGGAGGGCTACGGCCTGACCGAGTCCTGCGCGGCGACCGCGTTCAACCCGTGGGACCGGCAGAAGATCGGCACGGTCGGCCAGCCGCTGCCGGGCTCGGTGGTGCGGATAGCGGACGACGGCGAGGTGCTGCTGCACGGCGAGCACCTGTTCAAGGAGTACTGGAACAACCCGGGCGCGACCGCGGAGGCGCTGGCCGACGGCTGGTTCCACACCGGTGACATCGGCACCCTCGACGAGGACGGCTACCTCAGGATCACCGGCCGGAAGAAGGAGATCATCGTCACCGCGGGCGGCAAGAACGTGGCCCCGGCGGTGATCGAGGACCGGATCCGGGCGCACGCGCTGGTCGCGGAGTGCATGGTGGTGGGCGACGGGCGGCCGTTCGTGGGCGCGCTGGTCACCGTCGACGAGGAGTTCCTGGGCCGCTGGGCCGCCGAGCACGGCAAGCCGGCGGGCTCCACCGCGGCGTCGCTGAAGGACGACCCGGATCTGCAGGCGGCGATCCAGACGGCGGTCGACGACGGCAACGCCGCGGTGTCGAAGGCGGAATCGGTGCGGAAGTTCCGCATTCTGTCCTCCCAGTTCACGGAGGAGTCGGGCCACCTCACCCCGTCGCTGAAGCTCAAGCGGAACGTGGTGGCGAAGGACTACACGGACGAGATCGAGGCCATCTACCAGAAGTAGTCCGGCAGTCGCCTCATGGCGCGGTGTCCTCGGCGAGGACCCGCGCCATCGTGCGTTCGGCGAGCGCGGTGATGGTGACGAAGGGGTTCACGCCGATGTTGCCGGGCACGAGCGAGCCGTCGGTGACGTAGAGGCGTGGACACCCCCTCACCCGGCCGTAGTCGTCGGTCGCCTTCCCGAGGACGCAGCCGCCGAGGGGGTGGTACGTGAAGTCGTCCGCGAAGACCTTGCTCGCCGAGCCGAACAGGTCGTAGCGGTAGATGGTCGCGTTGGCCAGGTTGATCCGGTCGAACAGCTTCTTGGCCATGCTCACCGACACCGCGCTCTGGGCGGTGCTCCAGCCGAGCTTCACCGCTCCGGAGGCGGAGTCGTAGGTGAAGGAGGCCCGTTCCGGGTTCTTGGTGATCGCCAGGTACAGGCTGATCCAGTGCTCGAAGCCCATGGGCAGCGGGGCGATCTCGGCGAAGACCGGGTTGTCGGCGTTGGCCCAGTCGTCGATGCCCATCACCGGCATGGTGGCCTCGTTGGCCCCGACGGTGTCCCAGACGTGGTTGGCCCGGCCGAGCATGGTGTTGCCGTTGGTGCCCCAGCCCGCGCCCACGGCGGAGTTCAGGTCGGGCAGGGTGCCGGTGTCCCGGGCCCGGACGAGGAGTTCGGTGGTGCCGAGGCTGCCGCCGCCGAGGAAGAGATAGGTGCAGCCGTACTGCCTGGTCCCGACGACCGCGCCGGTGGTGTCGATCCGGTCGGCGGTCAGGACGTACGACCCGTCGCCCGCCCGGCTGATCGACTTCACCCGCTCCAGGGTGTGGAGGGTGACGTTGCCGGTGCCGAGGGCGGCGGCCAGGTAGGTCTTGTCGAGGCTGCGCTTGCCGTGGTTGTTGCCGTAGATGACCTCGCCGGCGAGGGCGGACCTCGTGGCCGTACCGGCGGCCTCCTGCCGCATGTAGCCGAAGTCGTAGACGTTCGGCACGAAGGTGGTCTTCAGGCCCGCGTTGGCGGCGGCCTTCCGGGAGGTGCGGGTGAACCGGTACCACTCGGTGGACTCGAACCACGCCGGGTCGATCGTGTTGACGCCGAGCATGGCGCGGGCGCGCGGGTAGTAGGTGCCGTACATCTCGTCGGCGTCCACGGTCGGGAACTGCTCGGTGAAGTACGACTTCACGGGCGTGACCGCCATCCCGCCGTTGACGAGGGAGCCGCCGCCGACGCCCCGGCCGACGTAGACGGACATGTGGTCGTAGTGCACGCGGTCCAGGGCGCCGGGGTAGGGGCTGATGTCCTTGTTGACCACGTCCAGCCAGAGGAAGGTGGCGAGCGGGGCCTCGGTGCGGGTGCGGAACCACATGGAGCGCTGGTCGGGGGCGGCGGTGGAGCAGAAGATCCTGCCGTCGCTGCCGGCGGTGTTCCACAGGCGGCCCATTTCGAGGACGAGGGTGCGGATGCCTGCCTGGCCGAGGCGGAGGGCGGCGACGGCGGCGCCGTAGCCGGATCCCACGACTATCGCCGGCGCGGATTCGACCGCGTCGGGCTGTGCGGCTCGGGCCGACTGGAGTCCTATGCGGGTGAAGCCGAGGGCGGCCGCTGTCTGGAGCGCGGCCATACCGAGTATGTGACGCCTTGTCAGCTGACGTCTCATCAGGTTTGCTGTCATGGGCGCAGCATGGGCGGATTACGGGGTTCCGCCAAGAGCCGCCGCACTAAGGGGCGGGTGCGCGCTGCACTACAGCAGTGCCTTCAGCCTCTCCGCGAGCAGGTCCCAGCGCCACTTCTCCTCGACCCACTGGCGGCCTCGCTCGCCCATGCGGCGGCGCAGGCCGGGGTCGGCCAGCAGGGGCACGATGCGGTCGGCGGCCTCCTCGGGGGAGCCTCCCCTGACGACCCAGCCGGTCTCGCCGTCCAGTACCGCGTCCGGGGCGCCGCCCGAGTCGCCGGCGACGACCGGGAGGCCCGTCGCCGAGGCCTCCAGGTAGACGATGCCCAGGCCCTCCACGTCCAGGCCGCCCCGTCGCGTGCGGCAGGGCATGGCGAAGACGTCGCCGGCACCGTAGTGGGCGGGGAGTTCGGACCAGGGGACGGCGCCGGTGAAACGGACGGAGCCGCCCACACCGGTCTCGGCCGCCATCCGCCGCAGATCGCGCTCGTACGGCCCGCCGCCCACGATCAGCAGGACGGTGTCCGGCTCGGCGGCGAGGATGCGGGGCATGGCCCGGATGAGGGTGTCCTGGCCCTTGCGCGGGACCAGCCGGGAGACGCAGACCACCACCGGACGGTCGGTGAGGCCCAGACGGGCACGGATCTCGTCGCCGCCGGAGCCGGGGTGGAAGGTCTTCTCGTCGACGCCGGGCGGCAGCTGGACCATGCGGCTCGCGGCCTGCGGGGTGAGCGCGGTGGCGATGCGGGAGCGGGTGTACTCGCCCAGATGGGTCAGCGTGTCCGTCGAGTCGCCGATCCGGCGCAGCAGCTGCCGGGCGGCGGGCAGCTGGGCCCAGCCGGCCTCGTGGCCGTGGGTGGTGGCCACCAGCCGCTCGGCGCCGGCCTTGCGCAGGGCCGGGGCCATGAGGCCGAGCGGGGCCGCCGCGCCGAACCACACCGAGGTGCACCCGTGCTCGCGCAGCAGCCGCACCGCCCGCCGGGTCGCCCGCGGGGTCGGCAGCAGCATGGTCGTACGGTCGCGTACGACGGTGAAGGGCTGCTCGGCGTCGAAGGCGGCCGTGGCCGCCACGCCCTCCCGGCCGCGCTTCCAGGTGGAGGCGTAGACGACCAGCCGGCCGGGGTCCAGGCGGAGGGCCATGTTGTGCAGGAAGGCCTGGATGCCGCCCGGCCGGGGCGGGAAGTCGTTGGTGACGATGAGGGTCTTGTGCATCGCCGCCGACCCTACCCAATGGCCCGGGCGCGGCCGAGTCTGTGGCAGGCGCACAGCCGGGCAGGACATCATGGTCCGCGACGCGTCCATCGAAGCGGAATCGAACGGCAGGGGAGCACGTGGAGACGAAGGGCACCGCGCGGTCCCTGGCATGGCTGCTCGCGACCTGGGGCGTCACCCGTGCGGCGCTGCTGCTGTTCGTCTTCCAGGTGTACGCCTTCCCGGGCCCGGACGTCACCTCGGACGTGTCGGTGATCTACCGGGGCTGGTACGAGGTACTGCGTCAAGGAACGTTTCCGCTGGACGACGTGACCTGGCAGTACCCGCCGGCCGCCGCCCTGGCGGTCCTCTCCCCCGCCGCCCTGCCCTGCCTGTCCTACGCGCACGCCTTCTTCGTGCTGGCGTTCCTCGCCGACGCGGTGGTGCTCGCGCTGCTGCTGGGTCCGGGCCGGGACCCCGGCCGGTCGCCGCGCGGCGCCTGGGTGTGGGTGGCGGGCGTGCCGCTGCTCGGCCCGACGGTGTACGCCCGCTACGACGTGATGGTGACCGCGGTGGCCGTGGCGGCGCTGCTCGCCGGGGTCCGGCGGCCACGGGTGATGGGCGCGCTGGCCGCGTTCGGGGCGCTGCTCAAGGTGTGGCCGGCGCTGCTGCTGGTCGGGGCGGTGCGGCGGCGGGCGTGGGCGTCGGCGGCGGTCACGGGGACCGGCCTGACGGCGCTGTTCGCGGTGTCCATGCCGGGCGCCTTCGCCTTCCTGACCTACCAGCGGGAGCGGGGCACCGAGGTGGAGTCGCTGGGCGGCCTGGTCTTCCATGCGGCCCGGTACTTCGGCTGGCCGGGCGAGGTGCTGCTGAACTACGGCTCGGTCGAGTTCGTCGGCCCGCACGTGGACCAGGTCAGCGCGGCGGCCCTGGCGCTGACCGGGGCCGCGTTCGGCTGGCTGCTGCTGTGGCGGCTGCGTGCGGACCTGACGGCGCCGCCCACGCTCGCGGACGCGGCCTTCACCGCCGTCCTGCTGTTCACGGTCACCAGCCGGGTGATCAGCCCGCAGTACCTGGTGTGGCTGATCGGCCTGGCCGCGGTCTGCGTGTCGTACCGGTCGAGCCGGATGGGGGCGCCCGCGCTGATGGTGGTGGCCGCGTCCTTCGTGACGGTCCTGGAGTTCCCGCTCGGCTTCTCGCACGTGGTGGTGAGCGACCGGTACGGCGTCCTGCTGATGGCGGTGCGCAACGGCCTGCTGGTCGTGGCCTCGCTCTCCGCGGCCCGCCGGCTGTGGCGCTCGACGGTGCCCCCGGCCCCCGCCGCGCCCGTGCCGCCGCGGCCCGTCCGGCCCCGGCGGACCCCGGTCTCCTCCTGACTCAGCCGGTCCGCACCAGGGAGACCTCGGCCTCCTCCCGCTCCCCGGCCCGCCGCAGCAGTACCGGCACCACCGCACACTGCACGGCCATGGCGAGCGCCAGCGCCAGACAGACGCCGGGCAGACCGAGGCCGCACAGGGCGTGGGCCAGGGTCAGCTGGACGGCCGTGCCGAGCAGGGTGATCCGCAGCAGCGCCGGTGCTCCCCCGCTGCCCTCGAAGACTCCGCCGAGCGCGATGAAGCAGGCCATCAGCAGCAGATACGGGCCGACGCAGCGCAGGAACAGCACGCCCTGGTGGGCGACCTCGGGTCCGGCGCCGAAGGCGGCCATGATCCAGGGGGCCGCCGCGGCGAACAGGGCGGAGGCGGTCAGCCCCAGGGCCCCGGAGACCAGCACCGCCTGCCGGCCGATGTCCCGCCGCGCGTCCGCACCCGCGCCCGTGGTGTGGGCGGTGTGGATCGCGGCGGCCTGCCGTACGGAGTAGAAGGCCATGGTGGCCACGTACATGACCTTGTAGGCGATGGCGTAGGCGGCCACCGCCGTCACCCCGAGCCGGGCCACGATCGCCACCAGGACCAGGGCTCCGCCCTGGCGCACGGTGAAGTCGGCGGACATGGGCAGGCCGGTGGTGAGCGTACGGCGCAGGGCGGCGCCGGCCGGTTGGGCGGGCGGCACACGGACCGCCGTCCGCAGCAGGGTGCTGCGGCGCAGGGCGCGCAGGCCCGCGGCGAGGGCCACGCAGCGGCACAGCACGGTGGAGGCGGCGGCGCCCCGGACGCCGTAGAGGTGGACCAGGACGGGGTCGCACAGCAGGATCAGCCCGTTGGCGAGGAGGGCGAGCCGCATCGGTGTGCGTGTGTCGCCGGTGCCTTTGAGGATGCCGTCGACGAGTTGCTGGGCGAAGAAGACGGCCGTGCCGGGCAGGGAGATCGCGAAGTAGGCGGTGGCCAGGCCGCGGGCCGCGCCGTCCTGGCCGCCGAGGACCAGACCGGCCAGGGGCTCGCGCAGCAGCAGGCCGCCTGCCGCGACCACCGGCGTCACCAGCCCGCACAGCGCCCAGCCGCCCCGCACGGCGGCATGGACGGCGGCCGGGTCCCGGGCTCCTCGGGCGTGCGCCACCAGCACGGTCGTACCGGAGGCGAAGACCAGGGCGACGCCGAGCAGTACGTTCTCGGTGCTGGTGGCGACGGCCACGGCGGCGACGGCCGAGCCGCCGAGCCGGGAGACCCAGACGGTGTTGATGATCCCGGAGGCGACCGAGGCGAGCAGGGACAGGTAGACGGGCCGTGCCAGTGCTGTGAGCTGCTTGCGGTGGGCGTTCACGCGGGATCCCCTCTATTCGAGCTACCTCGTTTAGAGGTAGCTCGAATAGAGGTAGCATGGGACACGAGTCCGCCGCAAGGAGGAAACCGCATGCTGGAGTTGTCGATCCTCGGCTTCCTCGCCGAGGAACCGCTGCACGGTTACGAGCTGAAGGAACGCATCAAGGCGCTGAGCGGCCATGTCCGGCCGGTCAGCGACGGTGCGCTCTACCCGGCCCTCAACCGGCTCGTCGCCGCCGGGCTGCTCGACCAGCGCACCGAGGACGGTGCGAGCGCCGCCCCGCGGCGGGTGCTGTCACTGACCGACGAGGGGCGCAAGGAGCTGCTCGCGCGGCTGCGCGGGCCGAAGCAGGTGGAGATCACCGACCAGGTCCGCTTCAACACGCTCCTGGCCTTTCTGCGGCACCTGGCCGATCCCGCCGAGCAGGCCGCGGTACTGCGGCGCCGGCTGGACTTCCTCCAGGCGCCGGCGAGTTTCTTCTACCGGGAAGGCGAGCCGGTGCGCGCGGAAGAGGCCGGCGACCTGTTCCGCGAGGGCATGCTGCGGGTCGCCCGGGCCACCTCTCAGGCGGAGCGGGCCTGGCTGCGCGAGGCGATCGGGACGCTCAGCCGAGCTGCGACGTGACGTACTCCCGCCACCGCTCGGTGAACGCCCCCGGCGTGGTACCGAGCACCTTCTTCAGGGCGTCCTCGACCGCACCGGCCCGCTTGCCGTGGGCGCCCACGGCACGGTAGAAGGCGCCGAGCCGGGCCGGGCCCCAGTGGGCGGCGATCATCCGGCAGGCCAGCCAGCCGCCCTCGTAGGCCTGCGCCAGCTCGGCCGGGTCGCTGGTGAAGCCGAAGTCCTTGTCGGAGGGCAGTCCGGTGGGCGCGTGACCGTCCTGGACGGCGCGGGCCATCTCCGGCGCGGCCTCGGTGGGGGTGCGGCCGGTGCCGAGATACCCGATCCAGTCCGCGTAGCCCTCCGAGAGCCACAACGGGGTGGCGGCGGTGGTCTGCGCGCGGGTGGCCACATGGGTCGTCTCGTGGGTCAGCACCACCTGCTTGCCGACGTCACCGAGGACGGCGTACGCCTCCGGGTTGACGACCACCCGGTCCGCGGGTGCCCGGCCGGACCCTCCCGCCTCCCCGGTGGTGACGGCCGCGATGCCCCGGTAGTTGGCGGCGGGCGAGCCGAGCAGGCCCCCCATGTCCTTCAGCGACCGCGGGACGAGGACGACGACATGGCGGCTCCAGCCGGTGCCCCAGGCCCGGGAGACGGCCGGGACCGCACGGTCGGCGAGGGTCGCGTAACCGCTCAGCCCGGCGGCCGTCAGGCCGGTGCCCAGCACCAGGCTGTGCGTCCCCCGCACGGCGGTCACCGGACCCTGGTCCCACAGCTGCTGGCCGGCGCCCTTCGCGGGCCTGTCGGAGGTGACGTACCACGCGCCGTCGGCGGTGCGGCCGAGGGCGACGGTGCGGCGGACACCGACCGGGGCCTTGTCGTACCCGGCGACGCGGTAGTCCAGGTCGGCGTCGGCGGTGGCGCCGGCGGCGGTGCGGCGCAGGGCGGTGACCCGGTAGCCCCAGGAGGCCAGCGGAAGGGCGCGCAGCCGGGTGTACTCACTGCGGACGCCCGTCGCGTCGTACGCCGTCTCGTCGTGGCCGAGGAGGGCGGCCGAGCGCCGGTCGAGCAGGTGCTGCACCTCGGTACGGGCCGCGTCGGTCCCCGTACCACCGCACCCGGCCAGGGACAGCAGCAGACCGAGGCACACGGCCCCGATGCTCCACCCCCGTCTGCGACCAGCCATTTCCCGATCGTAACGGCGAGCGGCGCGGTCAGGGCCGGGTCACCGACGAGATCGGCATCATCCCGACCGGGTCGTAGCGCACCGCCGCCCCCGGATAGGGCGCGTGGATGACCTGGCCGTTGCCGACGTACATCCCGACGTGACTGGCGTCGGAGCGGTAGACCACCAGGTCGCCGGGGCGGGCCTCGGACAGCGGGATCTGCCGGCCGGCGAAGCGCTGCTCCTGCGAGGTGCGCGGCAGCTGGATCCCGGCGTGCGCGTACGACCACTGCATCAGGCCCGAACAGTCGAAGCCCGCCGGGCCGTTGGCGCCCCACACATACGGGCGGCCGAGGGCGGAGCGGGCGGCGGCCACCGCGGCCGCGGCCCGGGCGTCGGGGAAGATGGCACCGGTCAGGTCGGGCAGGTGCAGGTCGAGGCGGTCGGGGCCGTCGGAGCGCGAGGGCCGGTCGTAGGCGACGCGGTCGGGGGCGGGCATCGAGTTGAGCACCTGCCGGGCCTTGGCGAGCTTGGTCTCCACGGTCCTCTTGTGCGCGGCCACCGCCTTGCGGCTGTTCTCCAGGGCGCCGAGCTTCCCGGCCGCCTCCGTGCGCTCCTGGGTGAGGTCCCGCAGCGCGGTGCGCAACTCCCGCAGCCGGCCGGCCTGCTGGGAGCCGATGCGGTCGAGGGTGGAGGCCTTGTCGAGATAGTCGTCGGGGTCGTCGGAGAAGAGCAGCGCGACGGCCGGGTCGAGGGCGCCCGCGCGGTACTGGGCGCCGGCCAGCGAACCGAGCTGCTCGCGGAGGCCGTTGATGTGCTGCTGCAGCCGCGCGACGTGGTCCTGGGCCGCGCGCACCTCGCGGCGCAGCGCGCCCTCCTGCTCCTGGGCCTTGTCGTAGGCCTGGGTCGCCTGCTCGGCCTCCTGGTAGAGCCGGTCCACCTCGGCACGGGTGTCGCCGCGCGGCGCGGCGTGCGCCGGTACGGCGCCGAGTGCGGCGGCCGCGGCCGACAGCACGCACAGGGCGGCGGCACCCCGGTCGAATCCGGACGAGGCAAGGCGGCGATGAGACCCCACGGCAGTCCTTCTGCTGGCGGACGGAGCGGACGGATACCGCTCCCCCGGCGCCTGGGGACGGGGAGGCCCCGGCGCCGGGGAAACGCGGCAGACAGTAGCCGCAGGAAAGGGCGCCGAGCCAAGCCGGCGACGGCGCAAAACGGCACCGCCCCGCCCCTGACGCAGGTCATGGGCGGGGCGTGGAGTCAGCCTCGGTCCGTGGGATTCGCCCGTTCGGACGTCACCGTGTGTGGGTGTCGCGGTTGCCTCAGTTCACCCGGACGCCGAACTGGAACGGCATGTCGGCCATCGCCTCGTAGCGGACCACGGCACCGGTGTGCGGGGCGTGCAGCACCTGGCCGTTGCCGGCGTAGAGGCCGACGTGGTGCAGGTCGCCGTAGAAGAAGACCAGGTCGCCGACCTGGAGCTGGCTCATGGACAGGTGGGGGCCGATGTTCGCCTGGGCCTCGGAGGTGCGCGGGATGGAGACGCCGGCCTGGGCGTAGGCCCAGGAGGTCAGGCCCGAGCAGTCGAAGGAGGACGGGCCGGTGGCACCGTAGACGTAGGGCTTGCCGATCTGGCTCTGGGCGGCGGAGAAGGCCGCCCCGGCACGGCCGGAGGCCGGCGGGGTGTCACCCAGGTTCACCCGCGCGCTGGAGGAGCGGTCGGCGCGCTGCTGCTGGGCGGCCAGGTCCGCCTTCTCCTTGGCCGTCAGGGTGTTGAGGAGCTTCTGCGCGTCGGCGAGCTTGCCCTGGACTTCCTTCTTCTTGTTCTCCAGCTCGGTGCGCGTGGAGGAGAGGTCCTTGAGCTTCTCGGTGGCCTCGGCGCGCTCCTGGGCGAGTTCGCGCTGTTTGTCCTGAATCTTCTTCAGCGCGTCGACCTGCTGGGCGCTCAGCTGGTCGAGGGTGGAGGCCTTGTCGAGGAAGTCGTCCGGGTTGGAGGACAGGAAGAGCTGGACCGAGGGGTCGATGCCGCCCGTGCGGTACTGCGAGGTGGCCAGCGAGCCCAGGCCGTCGCGCAGCTTGTTGAGGTCCTGCTGACCCCGGGCGACATTGTCCTGGATCGTGGATATTTCCTTCTGCAGCTTCTGCTGCTTCTCCTTCGCCCCGTTGTACTTCTCGGTGGCCTGCTCGGCCTCCTCGTACAGCTTGTCGACCTTGGCCTTGACCTGGTCCTTGCTGAGCTTCGGCGCGGCGTTGGCGGCGTTCGCGCTCAGCACGACGGCTGCGGCGGCTGCGGTGGTCAGCACGGTCACGCGGGCGCGACTCTGCTGCTTGGGTCGACGGTGGGACGCCACGGAGGACGAACTCCTTCTTGTGAGTGAGTGAGTGATCACCCGTTCGGAGGTTCGAGCCCAGACCCTAGTGACCCAGTTGTGATCAGTTCAAATCCTCTCACCAGAAAATCCCATCACGCAATGCATTCTTTGCACAGAACTCACATGGGGTGATGCGCGGTTGACACTACGTTGCGTGAAGATCCGGCCAATTCGGGCATTGTGTATGCCCGTTGGACCTTCAGGACAGTCGCTTGAGAAGCACCGCAGACGCGACGGGTCGGGCACCGGCCTTGGCGACCCCGTCGGCCACCTCCCGGTCGGTGGAGGCGACGATGACCGGACGGCCCGGCGGCTCCGCGCGCACGAGCTGCCGGATCAGCTCGTCGGCCGTCACCCCCGGCTTCGAGAACAGCACCCTGACCCCGCGCGGCGGCGCGAGCAGCACCGGGGCGGCCAGTTCGGCGCCGTCGAAGACACACGTCACCTCGGCGCCGGTCTGGGCGGCGAGCGCCGACAGCTGGCCGAGCAGCCTGAGCCGCTGCTTCTCCAGCGGCATCTGCGGATAGCCGGTCTTGGTGACGTTGTAGCCGTCGACCACCAGATGCGCCTGCGGCAGCGCGAGCAACTGGTCGAGGATGGCCGGATCGTGCTCGGACAGGGCGCGGGCCGCGATGTCCTTCGGGGTCATTCGTCCCGGTTCGACCGCGTCGACCGTCTCGGCCGGCCGCACGGACACCGGAGGCAGGGCGAGTTCCCGGCGCAGCCCCTGGGTGGCCTCCAGCAGGGTGTCCAGCAGCAGCCGCACCCGCATGTCCTCCACACTGCGGCCCTCGCGGGCCGCGCGGCGGGTGGCCTCCAGCGCGGCCTCCGCCTCACCCAGGCGGGCCTTGAGCCGGCGGGACTCGCTCTCGGCGGCCGACACCTGCCGGTGCGCCTCCGTGCGCACGGCGTCCATCTCGGCCTGCGCCTTGCGCAGCGCGGCCTCGCCCCGCTTCACATCACTGAGGGCGGCGCGCAGCTTGCGGTGAAGTGATTCGGCTTCCTTCTTCGCCGACTCCAGCTCCGTGCGCAGCCGTTCGGTCTCGGCGCGGGTGTGGTCGCGGGCCTGGTCCAGCTCGGCGCGCAGCCGCTCCAGCTCGGCCCGGCTCTCCTCGTCCGCCCGCTCGGCGTCGGCGCGCTGGGCCTCCTCGCCCGCCGCGGTGACGAGCTTCACCCAGCCGGACGGGCGCAGTACATAGGCCGCGGCCGCCACGTCGAGCGGGTCCGCGGCCGGGGGCGGGGAGCCGGAGTCCAGAGCGCCGGCCAGTTCCGGCTGGGCCTCTCTGAACTTCTCCCCGATCCGCTGCCGGAACAGCGGATCGGTCTCCAGCGCCGACGCCATCGCGTTCCCGGCGAACTTCGCCCGGCGATTGGGGGCGAACCGGGCGTACTGCCGCAGCTGGGCGGGCAGTTCCACCATGGTCAGCCCGCCGAAGCCGTCCGAGACGATCTGTACGACCCGGCGGCGCACGCCGTCGGGCAGCGGACGGTCAAGCACCTCGGCGGTGCCGTCGCCCGGCCCCCCGCCTGTGGTCTCCACCATCCGTCACACCCCACTATGTCTGTTACTTCCCCGGGGCCGCTCCGCTCAGGAGCCGGCACCCGGCCTGTCCACGAGTTCCACCTGGTCCACCGCGTTGCACCAGCGGCAGCGCACCGACTCGATGGTCTCACTGACCACCTCGCGCTCCTCCACCGTCGGCTCGCCCGCCAGGTCGAGGTGGACGTACTCGACGACCTTCGAGGAACGCGTCACGTCGAACCGGGTGAGATTGCCGCACAGGGCGCAGCGCCATCGGGTCGTCGCGGTCGGCAGGGGAACCGTCATCGTGGCTGTCCGCTTCCTTCTCGTCTCGCTCCCGCGCCGCCGGCCGACGCGTGTGGCCGTAACCCTACGGCCTGCCGGGGACTCGCCGCCCGTCCGTTCACGGCGGCGAGGCGGTCTGTTGGCTTGCGTCCCGTTACGTCATGCTCTGTGTTCATGATCAGCGAGTGGAGCTCGGCGGCCGGCAGGGCCCTCAGAGCGGTCCGGAGCGCACCGGCACCCATGACATACGCCCTCATCGGCCTGTGCTGTCTGCTCTTCGCCCTGGGCCCGGCCTCGGGCCTCACCCCGGGATACGGCTCCGGGGACGTGCTGCTCGCCGCGCAGCGGGCGTACTTCCGGCGCTGGGGCGTGGTGCCGGCCGAGCTGTTCGGCAGACCGGCACGTGCGGCCCTCACTCCGGCCACGGCCCTGTTCGTGCACGGCAGCTGGGTGCATCTGCTCGGCAACATGCTCTTCCTCTTCGTCTTCGGCGTGATGACCGAGGAACGGATGGGCCGGGTCGAGTTCACCCTCTTCTACATCGGCTGCGGCTACCTGGCCCTGCTGGGCTACGCGGCCGCCAACGCCGCCTCCGAGCAGTCGCTGGTCGGCGCGTCCGGGGCGATCTCGGCGGTCCTCGGAGCGTTCCTCTACCTGTTCCCACGCGCCCGCGTGACCAGTCTTCTCCCCTTCCTGTTCTTCCTCCCGCTGCGGTTCCCGGCGTGGGTCGTGCTGCCGTTCTGGGCGGCGCTGCAGTGGGCGGCGGCACGGCAGGCCTCCAACGGCCCCGGGGTGGCGTATCTGGCCCACCTGGTCGGCTTCGGTCTGGGCTTCGGCTACGCATGGGTGCGCTACGGCCGTACAGCTAGAGTGAGGTCCGCCCCAGCTCCGGCACCCGAGGGAGAGAACCAGCCGTGATCACCGCGATCGTCCTCATCAAGACCAGCGTGGACCGGATCCCCGAGATCGCGGAACAGATCGCCGCGCTGGAGAGCGTCAGCGAGGTCTTCTCGGTCACCGGCACCTACGACCTGATCGCCATGGTCCGGGTCGGCCGGCACGAGGACCTGGCCGAGGTCATCCCCGGCCGGATCAGCAAGATCCCCGGCGTGGAGGCCACCGACACGCACGTCGCGTTCCGCACGTACTCCCAGCACGACCTGGAGGCCGCGTTCTCGATCGGCCTGGACAACTAGGCCCTGTCGTTTGGATCATCCCGGCGTCGCAGGGTCTGGCACGCACAACTGCCGCGTTGTCGGATCCCCCGGGTACGCCCGGTACGCGGGTGGCGGTCCACCGAGTGCTGCCATCGGCGCCCCGCCCGCGCGGTCCGCCCGCGTCCGCGCCGCCGGAGGAAACGAGCGCCTCGCCGCCGGGCAGGACGGTCCCGCGCCGGGGTGCGGGACGTCGTCGGAGGTGCCGGCGTGGGCGACGGCCCGTCCCGGGCAGCGCGCGGCAGAGGCCGTCCGGGACGCCGAGGCCGCCGACGGCGTGCCGTCGCGCCGGCGGCGCAGGGCGGCGGACGAGCCGGCTCCGCCGACGGCGGGGAACGCGCGCTCCTCCTGCGGCATCGGCGTGCCGCCGCCGGCCCTCTCCGTCCTCCCGGCCGGTCGCAGTCGCGCCGGCCGGGGCGGGTGCGGAGACCGGCCGCCGCGGACATCTCCGCCGCACCGGCCACTCAGCAGCGGGTGCCCGCGCGGACGGGCCGCCACTGACCGCCGGCGCCGGCCCGCGCGGCGGGGTCACCTACCGATCAGGCCGCGCTCCGGCTCAGACCGCCGGGACGCAGCGGCCGTCCTCTGTCCGGTACGTCCACTTCGCGCCCTCGGTCACCAGTTCCCTGACCGCGGTGACGAAGCGCTCGACGTGTTCGTCGGGGGTGCCCGCGCCGAAGCTGACACGGATGGCGTTGAGGGACTTCTCGCCCGGGGCGGCCTCGGGGGCGCCGCATTCGCCCTGGGTCTGGGGGTCGCCGCCGAGGAGGGTGCGCACCAGGGGGTGGGCGCAGAAGAGGCCGTCGCGGACGCCGATGCCGTACTCGGCGGAGAGCGCCGCGGCGAAGTGGGAGCTGTTCCAGCCCTCGACGACGAAGGAGATGACGCCGACGCGCGGGGCGTCGTCGCCGAAGAGGGACAACACCTTCACCTGCGGGATCTCGGCGAGGCCCGCGCGGACCCGGGCGATCAGGTGCTGTTCGCGGGCGACCAGGGTGTCCCAGCCGGCCTCGGTGAGCGCCTTGCAGGCCGATGCGATGGAGTAGGCGCCGATCACGTTGGGCGACCCCGCTTCATGCCGCGCGGCGCTCTCGTGCCACTCCACGTCCACACCGCCGTCCTGACGCCGGGTCACCTTGCGGCTGGCACCGCCGCCCGCGAGGTACGGCTCTGCCGCACGCAGCCAGTCGGCGCGGCCGGCCAGGACACCGGAGCCGAAGGGGGCGTACAGCTTGTGACCCGAGAAGGCGATCCAGTCGACGTCCAGGTCGCGGACGGACACGGGGTGGTGCGGGGCCAGTTGGGCGGCGTCCAGGACGATGCGGGCGCCGTGCGCGTGCGCCGCCGCCGCCAGTTCGCGGACCGGCCACAGCTCACCGGTGACGTTGGAGGCGCCGGTGACACAGACCAGGGCCGGGCCGTAGCCCCCTTCAACGGACACGGTGCGGTCGGCGAGGGCGCGCTCCAGGGTCTCGACGGCCTGCCGCGGGGTGCGCGGGGCGTCGAGGCAGGTGACCTTCGCGTCCTGCCAGGGCAGCAGGGAGGCGTGGTGCTCGGTCTCGAAGACGAAGACCTGGCAGTCGGCGGGGAGGGCACGGGCCAGCAGGTTCAGGGAGTCGGTGGTGGACCGGGTGAAGATCAGCTGGTCGTCGGTCCGGCAGTCCAGGAACTCCGAGACCGTCCTGCGGGCGTTCTCGAACAGGTCGGTGGAGAGCTGGGAGAGGTAGCCGGCGCCCCGGTGGACGCTGCCGTAGTAGGGGGCGTAGGCCGCCACGTCGTCCCAGACGCGCTGGAGGGCGGGGGCGCTGGCCGCGTAGTCGAGGGCCGCGTAGGTGACCTCGCCACCGGTGACGAGCGGGACGGTGACATCCCTGCCCAGAACGGGCAGAGGCGCACAAACGGACTGGTCGGCGGCAGCGGTGAAGACGGACATGGGGAACTCCCGTGAGGAACGTACGCCCCGGGGCGTACGAAGAAGAGAAAAAGGGTGTGCGGAGGCGGGGCTCGGCGGCCCTATCGCATTCGCTTGCTCACGGAAGACTCCCTCGGACGACCAGGACCCCTGGCCCCACACTTCTCCAAGCGTGCGAGGGGTCCGCGCTTGCCGTAGACCTCGCTGCCTACGGCCTGGTCCTCACCCGGGGCACCCCGCCACGGACGGAGGGTTGCCGGACAGTCGGCCGGGGCCTCATGACTGTCACTCATGACCTGCTCAGGAACGTACGTGAAGTGATCGCGGTCCCGCAACCCGTGTCCGCATCGCGGGACCGCACCCTGCGTGTCTCAGGCGTTGCTGGCCGCCACCCAGCGATCCAGTGTCCGCTTCGCCGCACCGGAGTCGATCGACTCCGCCGCCCGGTCCATCCCGGCCCGCAGCTGCTCGGCCAGCGGCGCGTCCGTCGGCCGCAGCGCGACGAGCGCCGCCGCCGAGTTCAGCAGCACCGCGTCCCGCACGGCCCCCGTCTCACCGTCGAGCAGCCGGCGAGCGACCTCCGCGTTGTACGACGCGTCCGCGCCGCGCAGGGCCTCCACGGGGACGAGGCCGAGGCCGACGTCCCTCGGGTCGAAGGACTCCTCGGCGACCTTGCCGTCCCGGACCACCCACACCCGTGAGGTGGCGGTCGTGGTCAGCTCGTCCAGACCGTCGTCGCCGCGGAAGACCAGGGAGGAGTTGCCGCGCTCGGCGAGGACACCGGCCACGATGGGCGCCATCCGGGGGTCCGCCACGCCGACGGCCTGGGACCGCACCTTCGCGGGGTTGGTCAGCGGGCCGAGCACGTTGAAGGTCGTGCGGATGCCCAACTGGCCGCGTGCCGCGGCCACATGGCGCAGCGCCGGGTGGAACTTCACCGCGAAGCAGAAGGTGATGCCGGCCTCTTCGGCGACCTGCGGGACCCGTTCCAGCGGGAGGTTCAGATTGACGCCCAGCTTCTCCAGCACGTCCGAGGCACCCGACGCCGAGGACGCGGCCCGGTTGCCGTGCTTGACGACCTTCGCCCCGGTGCCGGCGACGACGATCGACGACATCGTGGAGATGTTCACCGTCTTGGCACCGTCACCGCCCGTGCCGACGATGTCGACGGCCGGTCCCGGCACCTCGATCACGTTCGCGTGCTCGTACATCGCGCGCACGAGCCCGCTGATCTCCTCGACCGTCTCGCCCTTGGCACGCAGCGCCACGGCGAAGCCCGCGATCTGCGCGTCCGTCGCCTCTCCGCGCATGATCCGGTCCATGGCCCATGCCGTGGCGTCCGCGCTCTGGTCGCGGCCCTCCAGCAGGGCGTTCAGTACCGCGGGCCAGGAACGGCCCGCCGCGGTGTCGCCTCCAGCGGGGGTCACAGCGCTCATCAGCCGCTCCTGGTGTCGTAAGAACAGTGTGTTCCCACCCTATCCAGCCGCGGGCACGGCGAAGGGCCCCGTCCGCAACCCGGACGGGGCCCCTCGGTGTGGCGTGGCGACGCGGGGATCAGTGGTGGCCGTGGCCGCTCGTGATCTCCTTGTACTCCTCGACGGTCGGCTTCGGGATCTGGTTGTCGTCGCCGTAGTAGGCGTTGGACAGCTTCACCCGGAGCTTCTCCGAGGCCTTGACCTTGCGCTCGACACCGTTCTCGTCGACCGTCGGGCCGATCTCGGCCGGCTCGTACTGGTGGTGGGCCGTGAGGGTGTGCAGCTGCTCCTGGCTGAGCGGCTCGTGCACCTCGATGAACTCACCGTGCGGCAGGCGCTTGATGATGCCGGTCTCGCGGCCGTGCAGCACCTTGTCGCGGTCGCGGCGCTGCAGGCCGAGGCAGATCCGCTTGGTGACGATGAACGCGACGACCGGTCCGACGAAGAAGCCGATCCGGACGAACCAGGTGACGGCGTTGATCGACAGGTGGAAGTGGGTGGCCCACAGGTCGTTGCCACCGCCGACCAGGCCGATCATGTAGACCGTCACCCAGGCGACACCGAACGCGGTACGGGTCGGGGCGTTGCGCGGGCGGTCCAGGATGTGGTGCTCGCTCTTGTCGCCGGTGACCCAGGACTCGATGAACGGGTAGACCGCGATCGCCGCCAGGACGAGACCGAAGAGGACCAGCGGGATGAACACACCCAGGACGAGCGTGTGACCCCAGAGGTTGATCTCCCAGCCCGGCATGTAGCGGACCAGACCCTCGGCGAAGCCCATGTACCAGTCGGGCTGGGCGCCGGTGGACACCTGGTCCGGACGGTAGGGGCCCATGGCCCAGATCGGGTTGATCTGGGCGACCGCCGCGATGGCCGCGATGACACCGAAGACCAGGAAGAAGAAGCCTCCGGCCTTGGCCATGTAGACCGGCAGCAGCGGCATGCCGACGACGTTCTTCTCGCTCTTTCCGGGACCCGCGAACTGCGTGTGCTTGTGGTAGAAGACCAGGATCAGGTGCGCCACCATCAGGCCGAGCATGATGCCCGGCAGCAGCAGGATGTGGATCGAGTAGAACCGGGCGACGAAGTCGTGACCGGGGAACTCGCCGCCGAAGAGGAACATCGAGATGTACGTGCCGACGATCGGCATCGACAGGATCGCGCCCTCGGTGAAGCGGACACCGGTGCCGGAGAGCAGGTCGTCGGGGAGCGAGTAACCGGTGAAGCCGGTGAACATGCCGAGGACGAACAGCAGGAAGCCGAACAGCCAGTTGATCTCACGCGGCTTGCGGAACGCGCCGGTGAAGAACACGCGCATCATGTGCACGAACATGCCGGCGAGGAAGATCAGCGCGGCCCAGTGGTGGATCTGCCGGACGAGCAGACCACCGCGCACGTCGAAGGAGATGTGCAGGGTCGAGTTGAACGCCTCGGACATCAGCTGCCCCTGGAGCGGGACATAGCTGCCGTGGTACTCCACCTCGTTCATCGACGGGTGGAAGAACAGCGTCAGATAGACACCCGTCAGGATGATGATGATGAAGCTGTACAAGCACACTTCGCCCAACATGAACGACCAGTGGTCGGGGAAGATCTTGCGCATGTTGGCCTTGGCCAGGGAGTAGATCCCGAGCCGGCCGTCGGCCCAGTCGGCGATCCGCTCGCCGGCCGGTGCCTTCCCGCGAGAGCGGGGCGTTTCGTTCGCTGCAGTACTCATCCGCGCTCCCAGAATGCAGGACCGACGGGCTCCTCGAAGTCGCCGAGCGCCTGGAGGTAACCCTCACTGTCCACGCCGATGCGCAGCTGCGGCAGGGCGTGGCCGGCGGGGCCGAAGATCACTCGGGCGCCGTCGGAGAGGTCGAAGGTGGACTGGTGGCACGGGCACAGCACGTGGTGCGTCTGCTGCTCGTACAGCGAGATCGGGCAGCCGACGTGGGTGCAGATCTTGGAGAAGGCGACGATGCCCTCGTGCGACCAGTCGAGCTCTTGCTTGTCCTTGATGTTGCCCGGCTGCAGCCGGACGATCATCAGGGCCGCCTTGGCGATCTCGTTCTGGAAGTCCTCATCGGTATCCACCAGGCCGTCGGGCATGGCGAAGGTGAGGGAGCCGACGGCGACGTCCTCGGGACGCAGCGGCTGGTTGGTGTTCATGTTGATCAGGCGCTTGCCCTTGGCCCACAGCGTGTGCCGGAGCATGGTCCCGGGCTTCGGGCCCAGGCCGCCGAGCAGCATGACGCCGGAGAGCGGCACCAGGGCCATCGCGCCGAACATGGTGTTGCGGATCAGCTTGCGGCGGCCGATCGCCGACTCCTTGGCACCCTCGCGGAAGTCCGCGTGGACCTTCGCGCGGACCTCGGGCGAGGCCTCGATCGGGTGCCGCTCGTCGGCGACCTCCACGTCGGACATCAGGGTGCGGGCCCAGTGGACCGCGCCCGCGCCGATGCAGAACAGCGCCGCGCCGAGGGTCAGACCCAGCGCGAAGTTCAGCGCGTTGATGTGCCCGATCGGGAAGACGAAGATCGCCTTGTCGTGCGGGATCGCGAAGTACGCGGCGATGAAGCCGATGGTGGCCAGCATCGACACCGTGAACAGCAGGGCGACCATGCGCTCGGACCGCCTGGCGGCCCGCTCGTCGATGTCCTGGATCCGGTGCTCGTGAGGCGGCAGCCCCGGGTCCGCGAACGGGTTCTCCTCGTCCGCGATCCCTACCGCGCCGTGCGCGTGGCCCTGCTCAGCGGGCAGGTTCTCTTCTGGAATGTCTTGGCTACTCATGACTTCTTGGCCTTTGCGGTCCGAGCGGCGACCCAGACGGCGACCGCGATCAGCGCGCCGAGGCCGAAGATCCAGGCGAACAGACCCTCACTGACCGGCCCGAGGCCGCCCAGCTCCAGACCGCCCGGGTTCTCCGTCTGGCTGCCGTTGACCGCGTTCAGGTACGCGATGATGTCCTTCTTGTTCTTCTCCGACATCGTGGTGTCGGGGAAGGACGGCATGTTCTGCGGGCCCGTCTGCATGGCCTCGTAGATGTGCTTGGGCGCGACACCCTCCAGGCTCGGCGCGTACTTGCCCTTGGTCAGGGCACCGCCCTTGCCGGTGAAGTTGTGGCACTGCGCGCAGTTGGTGCGGAACAGCTCGCCGCCCCTGGCGATGTCCGCGCCGGCCGGGCCGTACTGCTCCTTGGTCGGCACGTTGGGGCCGGCGCCCAGCGAGGCGACGTACGCGGCGAGCTGGTCGATCTGCGTCTGGTTGTAGACGACCTTCTTGCGCGGGACCTGGGCGCCCTGCGAGGTGGCCGCGGGCATACGGCCGGTGCCGACCTGGAAGTCCACGGCCGCGGCACCCACGCCGACCAGGCTGGGCCCGTCGGAGGAACCCTGGCCACCGGTGCCGTGGCAGCTGGCGCAGCCGACCTCGTAGAGCTTCTTGCCCTCCTTGATGGTCAGGGACTGGGCGGAATCATCGGCCTGCGCCTTGCCCGCGGGCGCGAACGCGGCGTACAGCCCCCCAGTGGCCGCCAGCGCGAGGAGTAGGACGACGACCGCCGCCAGCGGATGGCGTCGTCGTACGGAGAGCTTTTTCACGGATTACCCCGGTGTCAGGATCTTCTGCGTCGGTGCTTCTGGATGTGCGGGAGCCGGTCCCGCTACTTGATCAGGTAGATCGTGGCGAAGAGGCCGATCCAGACCACATCGACGAAGTGCCAGTAGTAGGACACGACGATGGCGGCGGTCGCCTGCTCGTGGGTGAACCTCTTGGCCATGTACGTGCGGCCGAGGACCAGCAGGAAGGCGATGAGGCCGCCCGTCACGTGCAGGCCGTGGAAGCCGGTGGTCAGGTAGAACACCGAGCCGTACGGGTCGGAGGACAGCGAGATGCCGTCCTTCTTCACCAGCTCCGTGTACTCGTAGATCTGACCGCCGATGAAGATCGCACCCATGATGAAGGTGAGGATGAACCAGCCACGGAGCTTCTTCACATCGCCGCGCTCGGCCGCGAACACGCCGAGCTGGCAGGTGAGGGAGGAGAGCACCAGGATCGTGGTGTTCGTCGCGGAGAAGGGCACGTTCAGCGCGTGCGCCATCTCCTTCCAGTGGTCCGGTCCGGTCACCGACCGGAGGGTGAAGTACATCGCGAAGAGGGCCGCGAAGAACATCAGCTCGGAACTCAGCCAGATGATGGTTCCGACGCTGGTGAGGTTCGGCCGGTTGACCGACGGGTGCGCGTGCCCGGTTTCTACTGTCGTTGCTGTCGCCACGACCGACATTATGTCGGTCGCTTATCCCGCCCTCACTCCGGGGGGTGCCGTTCGGAGTGTTGCCCCCCGCCGAACCGGTGTTGACGTGGTGTTCATGGGGACTTCGACGGGAGTAAGCTCCGCCCGAACGGCCTTGTCCGTCCCGTCCGTACGACGCTGACGTCCCGGAGGAACAATGCAGCCGACCGCCACGGTGCTGGTCTACAGCGACGACTCCAACACCCGCGAGCAGGTACGGCTGGCCGCCGGCCGCAGGCCCGCTCCTGACGTCCCCCTGGTCGAGTTCCTGGAGTGCGCGACGCCCGAGGCGGTGCTGCGCGAGCTGGGCCACGGGGGCATCGACGTGTGCGTGCTGGACGGTGAGGCCGTGCCGATGGGGGGCATGGGGGTGTGCCGGCAGATCAAGGACGAGGTCTTCAACTGCCCGCCGGTGCTGTTGCTGATGGGGCGGCCGCAGGACGCGTGGCTGGCCACGTGGAGCCGTGCCGACGCCGCGGTGACCCTTCCGGTGGATCCGGTGGAGTTCGCCTCGGCGCTGGCTGCCCTGCTCCGGCAGAAGAGGCTGGTGGGCGCCTAGGAGCCCGGGGCGCGGGGTGCGGGGCCCGGTCCGTCGTGGCCCGCCGCGCCCGCGCGGCGCCAGCCGCATGCCGGACACGGCCCCGCACCCCTTCCGGGCGCTCCTCACACCGCCGTCGGCCGCAGGCGTACCGCGTCCGCCGGGGTCGGGCCGTCGGGGGTGCCGTTGGTCAGGGCGCTGCCGGTGAGCCACTTCTTCCAGTCGACGTTCCAGTCGCCGAAGCCGTTGCCGAAGGGTTCCATCGGGTCGCCGTTGGAGTTGACGACCCTGATGATGTCGCCCTCGTGGATGTGGTCGAAGAACCACTCGGCGTTGCCGGTGCTCATGCCCGTGCAGCCGTGGCTGACGTTCGCGTAGCCCTGTGAGCCCACGGACCAGGGTGCGGCGTGGACGTACTCGCCCGACCAGGTGACCCGGGTGGCGTAGTAGACCGGCAGGTCGTACGAGTCGGAACTGCCCTCGGCGATGCCGACGGTGACCCCGCGCATCCGTACGAAGTACTGCTTTTCCAGGACGACCTTGACGCCGTTGCGGGTCTCGTAGCCGGCCTTGCCGGTGGTGACGGGCACCTGGTTGATCACCTTGCCGTTCTCGAAGAACGTCAGCTGGTGCGCCGAGGCGTCCGTGACGGCCTCGATCCTCTCCCCCGTGGTGATCCTCAGCGGCTTGGACCTGCCGCCCCACAGCCGGTCGCTGATCCGGACGCCGTCCAGGTTGCTGTGCACCTGGATGGTGGCGTGGGTGGGCCAGAACTCCTTGGGGCGGTAGTGGAGCTCCTTGTTGCTCACCCAGTACCAGGAGCCCGGCACGGCCGGCGTGGAGTCCACCCTGAGGGCACGTTCCACGACGGCCCGCTGTGCCTTGTCCCTGACCTCCTGGTCGAGTTGGGCGGTGATGGGCTGTCCCACGCCGTACTGGCCCGCGTCCGGCCCGAAGGTGACGTTCAGACGCTTCTTGCCGCTGGGCTTGCTGGTGTCGAACGTGTAGACCTTGCGGCCCGGCGCGCCGTCGTCGTCCTCGGTACTCACCGTGACCGTGTAGTGGGCGTTGGCGGCCAGCGGGGAGGTGCTGTGCCAGCGGCTGCCGTCGGCGGTGAGTTCGCCCGTCACATACCGCCCTGTGGAGTCCTGGGCGGTGACGTCGGTGATGCGCCCCTCGTCGTCCACGGTGACCTCGAGGGGCTTGTCGGGGTCGGCCCGCTTGCCCGCGTCGGCGGGGCCGTTGAAGGAGATCAGGTCCGCCGCGTCGTACGGCTTGGCCGACAGGGGGTTGCCGTCCGAACCGCAGGCGGCGAAGCCCGCGCCGAGGACGGTCACCAGCAGGGCGCAGCTGACGACGGTGCGGGTCCGCGGAGTGTGGTTCATATGATCACGCTATGAGACGTCGACCTCACTGGCGCGGCAGGTAATCCGTACGAGTCATCGACACTACGGCAGACGCCGGAAGCCCGGACCCTCCTGATGGAGTGTCCGGGCTTCCGGCGTGCGCTCTCGTGTGCTACTGGGTGCGGTTCTCACCGTGGTAGTACTCGAACACCCAGCCGAACAGACCGATCACGATGAACGGGGCGGAGAAGTAGATCAGCCACCAGCCGACCGCGATGCTGAGGAAGGCGATCGCACCGCCGAAACCCAGCATGAGCGGCTGCCAGCTGTGCGGGCTGAAGAAGCCCAGCTCGCCCGCGTCGTCCGCGACATCGGCCTCCTTGTCGTCCTGGGCGCCCGCGTCGACCCGCCGGGCGGTGAAGCCCAGGTAGAAGCCGATCATGACGCTCAGGCCGAAGGCCAGGAAGAGCGCGGTGGTACCGGCCGGCTCCTTCGACCACACGCCATACACGATGGCCATGATCAGGATGAAGACGCTCAGCCAGATGAACATCCGACCCTGGATCTTCACTTGCCGGCCTCCTTGCTGCCCGCGATGGCGGTGCCGTGACCGGCGTACTCGAGCTGCTCGAGTGCGGCGATCTCAGGGTGGTGCAGGTCGAACGCCGGGGATTCGCTGCGGATCCGCGGCAGGGTGACGAAGTTGTGCCGCGGCGGCGGGCAGGACGTCGCCCACTCCAGGGAACGGCCGTAGCCCCACGGGTCGTCCACGTTCACCGGCTTGCCGTACTTGGCCGTCTTCCAGACGTTGTAGAGGAACGGCAGGATCGACAGGCCGAGCAGGAACGAGCTGATCGTCGAGATCGTGTTCAGCGCGGTGAAGCCGTCGGCCGCCAGGTAGTCGGCGTAGCGGCGCGGCATCCCCTCGGCACCCAGCCAGTGCTGGACCAGGAAGGTGCCGTGGAAGCCGACGAACAGCGTCCAGAAGGTGATCTTGCCGAGGCGCTCGTCGAGCATCTTGCCGGTCATCTTCGGCCACCAGAAGTGGAAGCCGGAGAACATGGCGAAGACGACCGTACCGAAGACCACGTAGTGGAAGTGGGCCACCACGAAGTACGAGTCGGAGACGTGGAAGTCCATCGGCGGCGAGGCCAGGATGACACCGGTCAGACCACCGAACGTGAAGGTGATCAGGAAGCCGACCGCCCAGAGCATCGGCGTCTCGAAGGACAGCGAGCCCTTCCACATGGTGCCGATCCAGTTGAAGAACTTCACACCGGTCGGTACCGCGATCAGGAAGGTCATGAAGGAGAAGAACGGCAGCAGGACACCGCCGGTGACGTACATGTGGTGCGCCCACACCGTCACGGACAGACCGGCGATCGCGACGGTCGCGGCGACCAGACCCATGTAGCCGAACATCGGCTTGCGGGAGAACACCGGGATGACTTCGCTGATGATGCCGAAGAACGGCAGGGCGATGATGTACACCTCTGGGTGTCCGAAGAACCAGAAGAGGTGCTGCCACAGTAGTGGCCCGCCGTTGGCGGCGTCGAAGACATGGGCGCCGAACTTGCGGTCCGCCTCCAGGGCGAACAGCGCGGCCGCCAGGACCGGGAAGGCGAGCAGGACCAGGACGGCGGTCAGCAGCACGTTCCACACGAAGATCGGCATGCGGAACATGGTCATGCCCGGAGCGCGCATGCAGATGATCGTGGTGATGAAGTTGACCGCGCCGAGGATGGTGCCGAAGCCGGAGAAGGCCAGACCCATGATCCACATGTCGGCGCC